>JAFYUA010000160.1 GCA_017549745.1 Clostridia bacterium
ATTCCTACGAAGCAGACATATGCGGCCTTTTGGTCTCGGCAACTGAGCCATACTGCCTCTTTCCGCCAAATGTCACCCCCATGGCAAACCGCGAGGTCATAGGCATCATCACCAAGATTGACCACCCCGACGCCAGGCCCGACCTTGCCAAGCTTTGGCTGGAGATTGCGGGATGCAAAAAGATATTCCACACAAGTGCCAAAACAGGGCAGGGAATAGATGAACTTTTGGAATATCTCAATGAATAATGTGGTTTTTGTTGTTTTTTAAAGAAAAACAAAGAAAAACCAACAAAACAATGTTGACATTTGATTAATAATATGATATTATATAATTAATCAAAACAAAATAAAACAAAAAGCAAAAAAACAAACACAAAAATATGTATAAAGGAGAATGTCAAATGGCTTCAGAATTTGAAATCAAAAAGCAAATTTGCGACATTGGCAAAAGAATCTATGACAGACGCATGGTTGCCGCAAATGACGGTAACATTTCTGTCAAAATTGGTGAAAATGAATACCTCTGCACACCCACAGGCGTGAGCAAAGGCTTCATGACTCCTGAGTACATCTGTAAGATTGACGGCGAAGGCAATGTTTTGCAGGCAAACGGCAAATTCAAACCCTCTTCCGAAATCAAGATGCACCTCAGAGTTTATCAGAAAAGACCCGATGTTAAAGCTGTAGTTCATGCTCACCCCATCTATGCAACAAGCTTTGCAATCGCAGGTATACCCCTTACCCAGCCTATCATGCCCGAAGCGGTTATCGCTCTCGGTTGTGTGCCGATTGCTGAGTATGGCACTCCTTCCACCATGGAAATCCCCGACAATGTAGAAAAATATCTTCCTTATTTTGACGCTGTACTTCTTGAAAACCACGGAGCACTCGCATATTCCGATTCTCTTCTGGCTGCTTATCACAAGATGGAATCTCTCGAATTCTATGCAGAACTCCTCTTCCATTCAAGACAGCTCGGCGGTCCCAAGGAATTTGACAAAGAGCAGATTAAGCGTCTTTATGAAATCAGAAGACAGTTTGGTCTCCCCGGCAAGCACCCTGCTGACCTTTGCCCCAGCGCTAAAAACGGCGGCATGAGCTGCCACAGCTGCGGCGTTCCCAGCTGCTCTGCTGCAGGCGTAAAAACTCCTATTACTGACAAATCCGACTCAGACATGATTGCTGAAATCACCAAGAAAGTAATGGAAAAGCTCGGCAAGTAAGGCGGTGTGTTGTTGTGACCAATGATAACATCAGTTATATTGCCAAAATAGTCGCAGACGAAGTTTCCAAATCCAAGATGCTCTCGTCAATCACTCTCGACATTGCGCGCAAGCTCATTGCCAAAGTGGAAGACAAGGCAAGGGAGATGGGAGTCAACGCGGTTGTTGCAGTGTCCGATGCCCATGGGCGTCCTGTGGCAATCGAATGTATGGACAATTCCTACATAGCAAGTTACGATGTAGCGCTCAATAAGGCGTTCACAGTTGTTGCTCTCAAGATGTCCACCATAGCTCTCAAGCCCTTAAGTCAGCCGGGCGCA
>JAFYUA010000161.1 GCA_017549745.1 Clostridia bacterium
AGGCTCGGCGGCGGCACCAAGCAGGGCCTGAGTGACACCAGCGCATGGTCAAGAGGTCAGGCATGGGGCGTGACAGGACCCACCTTTACATATTCTTATATGAAAAATGATGAGATTATGGACAAATACTATTCCATAGCCGATTACTACATAGCTAATCTCCCCAAGGACTATGTGGCATATTGGGATTTGTCGTTCACATCAGGCGATGAGCCGCGCGATTCATCGGCTGCGTCAATTGCAGTGTGCGGACTTTTGGAAGCCTGCAAGAGCATGCCGCTTGATAAAGCGCACAAAAAGCTCTATTGGGAAACTGCCGAAAAGATTATGAACTCTCTTATCGACAGCTACACCACAAAAGATGACCCCAAATCAAACGGTCTTTTAAAGCATGCCACCTACTATTATGCAGGTAACCTCGGCATTGATGAATGTAACATCTGGGGCGACTATTTCTACATGGAAGCTCTTATGCGCTTTTTAAATCCCGACTGGAAAAAATACTGGTAATATAAATTATTGTTTAGCTGCCCTGCACTTTGCAATTTGCGAATTTACCGCCAATGCTTTTGGATGTTCTCGGAGAAAACCTCTGCAGGCGAAGCCGAAGCCAGTTTTCGAAGAGAATATCCAAAAGCATTGGTAGGCAGTATGTAGCTAAACAATAATTTTTTTAGTTTGCAACACTTTAGTTTGGTGCAAATTGCATTGAAAACACTATCAAATTTTGTCATTATTTCTACTTGTAATTATAGGCAAAATGCGATAAAATTATATTAAGTTTTGTTGCATATAAATGCGGCAAGCAATATATTTTCACGGAGGTTGAAAAACAATGAAAAAGTTACTCGCATTACTTCTTTCACTTGTGATGGTGCTTTCTTTTGCAGCATGCTCAGGTGAAGAAACAGCAAAAGACGGAGATTTCAAGATTGGTTTTATTTTCCTTCACGATGAAAACTCTACCTATGACAAGAACTTCATAGATGCAGCTGTAGCCGCCACAGAGGCTATGGGTCTTAGCGCCGATCAGGTAATGATGAAGAAAAACATTCCCGAATCAGCTGAGTGCTACGATGCAGCAGCAGACCTTGCAGATGCAGGCTGCGATGTTGTATTTGCTGACAGCTTCGGCCATGAAGATTTCATCATTCAGGCTGCAAAGGAATATCCTGATGTGACATTCTGCCACGCTACAGGTACCAAAGCTCACACCGAAAAGCTCGACAACTTCTACAATGCATTTGCTTCTATCTATGAGGGTAGATTCCTTGTAGGTGTTGCTGCAGGTCTCAAAATCAACGAAATGATTGCAAACGGTGACATCACCGAAGCTCAGGCAAAAATGGGTTATGTAGGTGCATATCCTTATGCCGAAGTTAAATCAGGTCTCACATCATTCTTCCTCGGTGCACGCTCTGTTTGCCCGTCGGTTACAATGGATGTTAAATTCACCAACTCATGGTTTGATATAGCTGCTGAAAAAGAAACTGCAAACGCTCTCATGGCAGACGGTTGTATCCTCATCAGCCAGCATGCTGACTCCGAGGGTGCTCCCAAGGCTTGCGAAGAAGCAGGCGTGCCCAATGTGGCATACAACCTCGACACACGCGACTGGGGTCCCAACACAGCTTTGGTATCCAGCAAAATCAACTGGCAGCCTTATTTTGAACACATCATCGATGCTACCATCAACGGCAAAGAAATCACTCAGGATTTCTGCGGCGGTCTCAAAGACGGCGTAGTTGAGATTCTTGGTCTCAACGAAGCAGTTGCAGCCGAAGGCACAGCTGATAAACTCGACGAAGTTAAAGCTAAGCTCATCGCAGGCGAAATCAAAGTGTTTGACACAGCTACCTTCACAGTAGGCGGCAAAGCTCTTGATTCCTACATGGCCGATGTTGATTCCGACGAAGCCTTCACACCCGACACCGAAGTTGTGGCAGATGGCTACTTCCACGAATCAGAATTCCGCAGTGCTCCTTACTTTGATGTAGACATTGATGGC
>JAFYUA010000021.1 GCA_017549745.1 Clostridia bacterium
GCCGATGCCAAAGAGGCAGCCGCCAAGGTTTTTGCTAAGGGCAAGAGCGTGGTGATGGTAGGCGGCACGGGTCTTTATGCCGATTCGTTTGTAAAAGACATCGACTTCACCGCCACAGGTAGCTGCGAGCAAATCCGCGCCGAGCTTGAAGAGTTTGCGCGCCAAAACGGTGCCGAGGCGCTTCATGCTCACCTTGCAAAAATTGACCCCGAGAGTGCAGAGGCTATCCATGCCAACAACATCAAGCGCGTGATAAGAGCCATTGAATACTACCGCCTCACGGGCGAGACAATCTCAGAGCACAACCGCCGCACCAAAGAGAAACCCTCGCCCTACAAATATGTGTATATAGCTCTCACAAGAGACAGAGCCGAGCTATATGAGCGCATAGACCATAGAGTAGACATCATGATGCAAAAAGGACTTCTTGCAGAGGTGTGGACTCTTCACAAAATGGGGCTTCGCTCATGCCACACTGCCATGCAGGCACTTGGCTATAAGGAGCTTGTGTGGTATCTTGAGGGCAAATGCAATCTCACCGAAGCGGTAGACATTCTAAAGAGAGATTCGCGCCGCTATGCCAAACGCCAGCTCACATGGTTTGGCCGCAACAAAGAAGTCAACTGGATAGACCTCTCGGGCGGCAAAGACGAAGAATATGCACTGGCTAAGGCAAAAGAAATATTGCACCAAAATGAGGTGATATTTTGAAAAAGAAAATTAAAATACTACTTGTTATGCTTCTTGTAGCATTTATCACATACAACCTCGTGAGTCTGTGGTCAGCACCGGAGAACACCACCATTGCACAAATAGAAACCGTCGAGGTGACGCATGAATTTGACGGAGTTGTGTCAAGAGCCGAGCAATTTGTCACCGCCGATATGGAAGAGGGCGGCGTGCTTGATTTTGCCGTGTCGGAAATGGAGATGGTCAAAAAAGGCAAGCTCCTTGCCGTGCACTATGACAGCTCAATTGACGAAGCCAAAAAGAAAAAGCTCTCTGAGCTCAACCGCAAAATAAGCGAGATAAATTCCTCGCCCGACAATGTGGGTGCTCTCACCATCGACCCCGAAAAGCTCGAAAAGCAAATAGACCAAAAAATCGGCGATGTCATAAGTGCCGCGCCAAGCCGCGACATGGCATCGGTTGCCTCTGTCAAGGAAGACATCAACATGCTCCTTGGACGCAAGCTCACATCTGAGGGCAACACCGCCACCGCCGCCGAAACCTTAGAGAACCTGCGCATAGAAAAGCTGCAGCTCGAAAAAGAATACGGCGGCAAAAAGCTCGAGATAGTCTCACCTGCCCACGGCATATTCTCCACCCGCATCGACGGTCTGGAAACCGTGCTCACTCCCGAAAAGGCAACTGCAATGACGGTGTCGGACTTTGAGACCATCAAAAACAAAGAAACCGCAGAGCGCGCCGCCGAGGCAAATGTGGTGTGCAAGCTTGTGGATAATTCCAAATGGTGGCTCTCTGTGATTGCCGACGAAAAGAGCGCGGGTCAGTTTGAGGTGGGCAACTATATGAAGCTTCGCATTGCAGGCGATGGCGGCGAGATTGGTGCAACTGTGGAATACATCTCGCCGGCGCAAAACGGCAAGCACATCATCACCTTTGTGTCCGATGATTACAACGGTTATGTATATGAAAACAGGCTTGTCCATGTGGTAGCAGTGAGAGAAAGCTACACAGGCTATCGCATTCCGCTTGGTGCAATCCGAGTGAAAAACGAAAAAACGGGTGTGTATGTGCGCACCGACACTAATGTAAAATATCGTGAAATAGATGTAATCTACAAAGATGACAAGATTGCAATTGCCAAGGTGGACAACCGCAAGGCAAACTCGCTTCTTTTGTATGATGAAATAGTTATAGACATGAAGGAGGAATAGAGGGTGTCGATAAAGGATAATCTTGAAAAGATAAGGCAAAATGTGGCCGAGGCGTGCAAGGAAAGCGGCAGAAATCCTGAAGATGTACTCGTTTTGGCCGTCACCAAAACCCGCACTGCCGACGAAATCAACGAGGCAATCCGCTGCGGCATCACCGACATTGGCGAAAACAGAGTGCAGGAGCTGCTGGCTAAATATGACGATGTTGACCCCTCGGCTCGCTGGCACATTATAGGCCATTTGCAGACCAACAAGGTAAAATACATTGCCGACAAGGTGTGCATGATTCACTCGGTGGATTCACTAAAGCTTGCCGAGGAGATTGACCGCCGCTGCAGGAGCATCGGCAAGGTGATGGATGTGCTCATCGAGATTAACTCTGGCGAAGAAAACAAAGACGGAATCGACCCATCGGGAGTATATGAGCTCATAGAAGAGGCTTCAAGCCTAAAAAACATCAGCATCAAGGGGCTCATGACCATGGCGCCCTTGGGTGCCGACCAAGAAACCCTCACCAAAGTTTTTTCGGCTTTGTACAATTTATCTGTTGACATAAAGGCAAAAAAATATGATAATGTAAGTATGGATACCCTGTCAATGGGTATGTCGGGCGACTATGTTGATGCGGTCCGCTGCGGAGCCACCATAATCCGCCCCGGCCGCACCTTGTTCAATATATAAAGGAGGAAACGAAAATGAGTTCTATA
>JAFYUA010000162.1 GCA_017549745.1 Clostridia bacterium
AAAAATGAGCTCAAGAATTGTGAGCATGCGCGATGCTGCCACAAAGTTGGTGGTCACGGCGTTGTGGATGTATAACATAAGAAAGAAAGACACAATGGCAACCGAGGTGGACACTAAAGTCAGGTTGGATTCTCTTTCCAGTGCGGCTGCTTTGCTCTGCTTGTGTTCTTTATATTCCGTAGCGGACATATTTTTCTTGTTTTTCTTCATTTTAAGCTCCATTCCCTGCAACGCCATGAGGCATTGCACAATATGTTTTTAGAACCGTCTTTAGTATTTCACCAATCTCCCAGCTCATACATCACCGCAGTGATTGCCGCAAGGGGAGCAGTTTCGGTGCGAAGTATTCTTGGCCCCATAGAAACAACAGAAAATCCTCTGTCCTTGGCGAGTTCGACCTCCGACGGGTCAAATCCACCCTCGGGACCTATGAAAATACTGATATTTTTAACATCATTGCTTTGACGCAACACATTTTTGATGCTGCTCATCTTCTCGGCTTCATAGGGCAGCAAGCGCAAATCGGCGCCTGATGCATCAGAGAGCGCATCGGCAAAGCTCATCACACAATCCACCCTGGGCACTCTTGCTCTGCCGCATTGCTTGGCGGCTTCGTGGGCGATTTTCTGAAGGCGCTGAGCTTTTTTGGCAGGGTCTTTGATGACCGCCACAGAGCGTTTCATTGCCACAGGCACAATCCTCACAGCTCCAAGCTCCACGCATTTTTGCACAACTGTGTCGAGCTTATCACCTTTTGGCACACCCTGATAAAGAGTGATGTCTATGTTTGCTTCGGCGTTATTCTTTTCGCGGCTCTGCACTTTTGCCGTCACTTCATCTTTGCAAGTGCGCACCACTTTGCACAGGCAATCATAGCCCACGCAGTCGCACACTATTATTTCGTCACCCTCGCCGAGGCGGAGAACTCTTGTGATATGCACAACATCATCGCCCGTGATTGTGATTTCATCACAACCCTCGGCAGATGAATCAATATAAAATCTGTGCATTAACTTCACCTCTCAACAACATATTATACCAACTAACCATGGGTTTAGTCAAGAGTTTTTTGCAATTATTGGATTTTGCAGCTCATAGCCACCCAACCGCCTGCTACGCTTTTGTGGCACACGCTCACATTTTCGCGCTCGAATGCCTTTAGCACATCGGGCAGCCGTTCTTCTATGATGCCTGAGCACACAAAGATGCCGTTTTTCTTTATGAGCTTTCGGACAACGGGGAGAATGGCGATTATAACATCTGCTACAATATTTGCGGCAATCACATCATATTTGCGCACATTGGGGGTGTCAAAGAGGGGCTTGTCTGATGTGATATCACCTGAATATATATGATATTTTGAAGTGTCCACACCATTCATGGCAGCGTTTTCGAGTGCCACATGCTCACATGCGGGGTCAATGTCGAGCGCCCAGGCTTCTTTTGCACCCAAAAGAAGCGAAATCACCGAGAGAATTCCGCTGCCGCAGCCTATGTCCAGAAGCTCAGTGGAGGGGGTGATATATTTTTCGAGCTCTTCGATGCAGAGCTTGGTGGTGTGGTGGGTGCCTGTGCCAAATGTCATGCCGGGGTTAACGGTGAACACAATGCGGTCGGTGCTGGTGCCGAGCGGCTCCCACTCGGGCTGAATGAGGATTTTGTCACCCACCTCTATGGGGTGAAAATATTTTTTCCAGTTGTTTGCCCAGTCTTCTTCATTTATTCCCTCTGTGTCAAATTCAAGCCTGCCCCACTCGCCGAGGGTGTCGTTTTGGGCAAGGGAAGCAAGCGCACTTTTTAGTGCAATGAGGTTTTCTGTGAGGGCGCTATTGTTTTCAAGATATATTTTCACACAGGTTTCTTTTTTCTTTTGCTGCATGAGCTCGTCATCTACATAGTCCCAGTATTTGTGGTTTTCTTCAAGAAACTGAGTGAAGTCGAGCTCATCCTCAATTTCAACGCCTGTGATTCCGAGCTCTGAGAGCATATCACACACAAAGTCGATGCCTATAGTCGATGTGAATATGGTAACTTTTGTCCATTCCATAGCAAGTTTTCCTTTCGGTTGATATGAATATATTGTAACATAAAATCGAGTATTCTTCAAGACAAATTGTAAAAAACAAAAATTTTCTATTGACAATACAATGAAGAAAATATATAATGTTTGTAAGTATATTTAATATAGGAGAGTTATGTTTTGAGAGTTATTTCAGGCACAGCAAGAGGTCTCAAGCTTACTTCACTAAGCGGCGATGCCACAAGACCCACCCTCGACAATGTCAAAGAAGCTATTTTCAGCATGCTTTTTGATAGAGTAGTCGATGCAAAGGTGCTCGACCTTTTTGCAGGCAGCGGTGCGTTGGGCATTGAAGCTCTCAGCAGAGGTGCCGCCAGCTGCATTTTTGCAGACAAGAGTGCCGACGCTTTGAAAGTGGTGAGAGACAATCTTTCAAAAGCTCGCATGCAAATGCGCGCCGAGGTGCTTGGGTGTGACTTTCGTGATGCTCTTGGCCGTCTTGCAAACGAGGGCAATAAATTTGACATCATTTTTCTTGACCCGCCCTATGCCGATGGATTTTTGAACGAGGCTTTGCACCGGATTGCAGCTCTTTCGCTTCTTGCGCCCGGCGGCGTGGTGGTGGCAGAGTATGACTTTGGCACTATGATAGATATACAAAACTACAACCTGCTCAAAGACAAAAGATATGGCAGAGTTTGTATCAATATTCTGGAGGCACAATGAGAATCGCAGTATATCCCGGAAGCTTTGACCCTATGACCAACGGACATTTGGATATAATCAAAAGAGCAGCCAAGACCTTTGACAAGGTGTATGTGGCTATTCTCACCAACAGCGCCAAAAAGCCGTGCTTTTCGCTAAAGCAGCGCATCGACTGGCTCACTCGTGCCACAGCCGAACTTGGCAATGTGGAGGTAGACAGCTTCTCGGGGCTTTTGGTCAACTATGCCAATCAGATAGGTGCAAGCATCATCATCAAGGGTCTGCGCGCAGTGTCGGATTTTGAATATGAATTTCAGATGGCGCTCACAAACCGAGCCCTCAGCCCAAACATCGAAACAATGTTTCTCATGACAAACGGCAAGTATTCGTATCTGTCATCGAGCATTGTTAAGGAAATTGCCAAACTCGGTGGCAGTCTTAACGGACTTGTTCCCGATTTTATGATTGAAGAAGTAAAAAACGAAATCACGAAAAATCAATAAGGAGGATACATACGATGGATGTAATCGAACTTTTAAGCGAATTAGAGGATATTATTGATAAAGGCTTTGAAATCCCCTTTACCAAAAAGACCCTCGTAAACAAAGAACAAGTTATGTCTCTTATAAACGACATAAGCATTCAGCTTCCTGATGAACTCAGAGTAGCAAAATCTATTGCTGAAGACAGCAAGAGAATCATCACCGATGCTCAGAAGCAGGCAGATGCAAAGGTAAAAGAGGTAGAAAACAAAATCCTCGGTCTCATCGACGAGCACGAAATCACCAAAAAAGCCGTTGCCAATGCAAACGAAATCATTGCAAAAGCTCAGAAAGACGGCAGAGAAATCAGACTTGCTTCGCTCAAGTTTGCTGATGATATTCTCGAAAAAGTTGAGACAGACTTCAAGGCTGTTAACGAAAGAGTTAAACAGTGCAGAAGTGAGCTTAGAAAATAGTTTTCATATAATTTTTATTGCCTACTACCTTCACATCACCTGTATGTGAAGGTATTTTGGCATATTGATATTTTGCGAGGTAGTGAGTGACTATGAACACAAATGACATTTCAAACATTATAGTGGTAAAGGTGGGCACATCCACTCTCACCTATGACGGCGGCGGCATCAACATCCGCAGGGTGGAAAAGCTTGTAAAGGTGCTTGCCGACATAAAAAACAGCGGCAAAAAGATTATCCTTGTGAGCTCAGGTGCCATAGGCATTGGCATGGGCAAGCTCGGCATAACAAAGCGCCCCGAGTGCACGCGTGACAAGCAGGCCTTGGCGGCAATAGGGCAGTGCGAGCTTATGAACTACTATTCGCGCCTGTTTGGGCAGTATAATCATAATGTGGCTCAGATTCTTCTGACCAAGGATGTGGTCAGCGACCCTGTGCGTAACGAAAATGCCGCCAACACCTTTGAAAAACTCATCGACCTTGGCATTGTGCCCATCGTAAACGAAAATGACACTGTGAGCACTGAGCAGATTGAGTTTGGTGACAATGACACCCTCTCTGCAACTGTTGCATGTCTTGCCAAAGCCAAGCTTCTCATAATTTTGTCTGACATCGACGGTCTCTATGACTCCGACCCCCGCGAAAACCCTGATGCCAAGCTCATATCTCAGGTGGACACCATTGATGCATCCATCGAAGCACTCGCAGGCGGTGCAGGCACAAGCCGCGGCACAGGCGGCATGATAACCAAGATCCATGCAGCACAGGCGGCGAATGATGCAGGCATCGACATGATAATTGCCAACGGTGCCGACCCCGACATACTCTATGATATAGCCGACGGCAAGAGCGTGGGCACATTATTTAAGGCATAGGAAGTGATACCCATGAATTATATAGACAGCTTGTGTGCTAAGGCAAAAAAAGCCTCAAAATCGCTCAAGACAATAGGCACCGAAGCCAAAAATCAGGCGCTTCTCACAATTGCAGCCGACCTTGAAGCAAACGAGGCAAAAATACTTGAAGAAAACAAAAAAGATGTTCAAAAAGGCATAGAAAGCGGTATGAACAAAGGTCTCATCGACCGCCTCACATTAACTGGTGAGCGCATTGCGCTTATCGCCGAGGGCGTGCGTCAGGTGGCGTCATTGCCCGACCCTGTGGGCGAGATAATCTCCATGAAGGAGCTGCCCAACGGGCTCAAGGTAGGGCAGAGGCGAGTGCCGCTTGGTGTGGCAGGTGTGATATATGAATCGCGCCCAAATGTAACTGTGGACACTGCGGTTTTGTGCCTCAAGGCTTCAAATGCAGTGGTCCTAAGAGGCGGCAGTGATGCTTTTTGCTCCAACAAAATTCTTTCAGACATCATGAGAGCTTCGCTCGAAAAAAGCGGACTTTCGCCCGATTGTGTGTGCTTTGTGGAGGATACCTCGCGAGAGACCGCCACAGAGCTTATGAAGAAAAATGAATATCTTGATGTGCTCATTCCGCGAGGCGGAGCAGGGCTCATCAAATCAGTGGTGCAAAATGCCACAGTTCCAGTTATAGAGACGGGAGTTGGCAATTGCCACATATATGTAGACGAAGGTGCCGATGAAGACATGGCACTTGGCATCATATTAAATGCCAAAACGAGCAGACCCTCGGTGTGCAATGCGGCAGAAAGCCTGCTTGTGCATAGTAGTGTGTCAGACGGCTTCATGGCAAAGCTCAGCGATAGCCTAAAGGCAAAGGGCGTGGAAATTCGCGGTTGCCAGAGAACTGCCGAGCGCATGGCTTGCGACTCGATTGCAACTGATGATGACTATGCCACAGAATTTTTGTCACTTGTAATCTCTGTGAAAATAGTGGACTCCATAGACGATGCCATAGAGCACATTGAAACATATTCCACAGGTCACTCGGAATGCATCGTGACAAACAGCTATGCAAATGCCAACCTGTTTCTGGATTCAATCGATTCGGCGGCGGTGTATGTGAATGCATCCACCCGCTTTACAGACGGCTTTGAATTTGGGCTCGGTGCTGAAATAGGCATAAGCACACAAAAGCTCCACGCAAGAGGTCCCATGGGCATCAAAGAGCTCACCACCTACAAGTACATCATCCTTGGCTCGGGGCAGATAAGATAAATTTTGTTGTGGACTGTGTATATTATAGACTATATTTTGTGGATAATATTTCTGGTGACAATGCTCATTGTATAAAAAGAGGAGAGTGTATAAGTATGATTAATCTGTCATTAGGAGCGTGGATTGCAATTGCCGTTGCAGTAATCGCTTTTGTAATAATAGTAAGAAACATCCGCATCATTCCTCAGGCGCACACTGCCATTGTGGAACGCCTTGGCGCATATCAGTCCACTTGGCAGGTGGGCTTTCACATGAAGATTCCGTTCATTGACCGCATTGTCAAGACGGTGTCGCTCAAAGAGCAGGTTGTGGATTTTGAGCCTCAGCCCGTTATCACCAAGGATAATGTTACCATGCAGATAGACACGGTGATATTCTATCAGATAACTGACCCCAAGCTTTTTGTGTATGGCGTTGACAGGCCGCTTTCTGCCATCGAAAATCTTACTGCCACCACACTCAGAAACATCATTGGTGACCTCGAGCTCGACGAAACTCTTACC
>JAFYUA010000022.1 GCA_017549745.1 Clostridia bacterium
GATGCACACAACCTTGCCCGCAGCCATGCAAAGGCGCTGGGTGAGAGTGCCAAAGCCCGGGCCGATTTCAAGCGCGCCGCACTCCGGGGTAAGAGCCGATGCGCTCACTATCTTTTCCAGAACATTTTCGTCTATGAGAAAGTTCTGACCGAGCGACTTGGAAAACCTGAAGCCTGACTCTGCCAGAATTTCTTTTATTACCTTTATTGATGCAAGATTTTTCATCAAACTACTCCCAACATCAGATAGATGACTGCTGCAAGCGCTCGCCAGACTGCTCGAGAGCTTTTATCTGCACCTCAAATTCGGACTTTGAACGCATTATAAACATGCCTATTTCTTTTTTGAGCGCTTCATATTCGCCTGTGAGGGAAGCAAGGCGCTCATTTGCTTTGGCAATAATCTCCTGAGATTTGGCGGTGGCTTCACTCACGATTGCCTCAGCCTCTTTGTGTGCAGAGGCAGTGAGCTGCTCTGCTGAGCTTTGCGCCACAACGAGTGTGTTTTTCATAGTCTCTTCCATGCCTTTGTAGGAGTCAACGAGCTTGGTGAGCTCCTTTATTTTAGCATTTGCTTCGTTGGAGCTTTTGTAAAGAGCTTCATAATCACGAAGCAGCTCTTCACAAAAAGCATCTACCTCAGCTTTTTTGTAGCCCATTGCGGCATTTGAAAAGCTTTTTGTCTGAATATCAAGTGGTGTTATCATTTGTACATCCTCCTTGGCTAAACATATTTTAGTATATCAATATATATTCTTCCTTTGCGGGTAAGACGGCTGTCGGTTCTGATAAGAAACTTGCCATGACCCCTCACAGTGAGAATGTCGCCGTCTTTTATGGCAAGGCTCACAGAATTTGCCTCTTTGTAGTTGACCGACACAAGCGAGCGAGCCACAAGCTCTGATGAGGCAGAGCGCGACTTGCCGCATGCGGCACTCACCACACAATCAAGGCGCAGTGACGACACCGTGGCGCCTCTGGTTTCATATTTGCGCTCAAAGTGCACATCGAAAGTGCTATCCAAAATATGCGCGCTTACCCCTGCGCCGCCTATTTTGCATAGGTTGTCGGCAATAAAGGGTGCAATTTCCGAGTGGCAAAACACATATGCACCGCCAGTTTGCACGATTATGTCGCCCACCATTTCGCGCCCTATGCCCAAAGAGAGCACAGTGCCCAGATAGTCGCGGTGAGAAAGCTCCTTGCCGCCCTTTTGGCGCACATCGATGACGCTGATGGGATATTCGCTCATGTTTTGCACCTCGCCAAATGACGCTACCACTCTTTCGGCATCGTCATAGCCGCCAAAAAAGCTCACACTCCCCGATGGGAAGCGCACTTCAATCTCGCGCGCATCAGACGGGGTGAGAAATTTGGTGAAAAACGCCCTAAGCGAAAACTCTGCTTTGGTAGAGAGGTCACAGGCATGAGACAAAATGAGCTTTAGCTCGTCAGAATTTGCCGAGGCTATTATTTTTTTCTTGTCTATCATAGATTGAACTCGTCAAAAATGCCCTGAGTCTTGAGGTCATCACTGAAATCCCCCATTATGCCCATGTTGTTGGGCACAACAAGCAAAATTCCGCTTGACACCTTTTTCATGCTGCCGTCAAGAGCATATACCACACCGCCTATAAACTCAAAAATTCTGTTGGCTACGCCTTTTTCGAGCTTTTCAAGATTGATTACCACGGGTTTTTTCTGCTTGAGATGGTCAGCAATCTCGGGTGCATCGTCATATGATATAGGCTGCACAACCACCACCTTGAGCTGAGCTGTGGTGTTGATGTTGACCACTCTGCTTCGGCGTGGTGTGGTGGGGATATCGTCTGCCATACGGCTGCGACGGGGTGTGATGGTGGCAGGCTCCATCACGCTCTGCTGGATTTCTTCGATTTCCTCTTCTTCGCTATAGCCGATAGTGTTTTTTACCCAATCCAGTATAGAACTCATTTTCGTTTCCTCCTTTATATATTGAACAAGGTGCGGCCGGGGCGGATTATGGTGGCTCCGCAGCGGACCGCATCAACATAGTCGCCCGAC
>JAFYUA010000163.1 GCA_017549745.1 Clostridia bacterium
CAAATCAGAATTTTCATCTGTCTGCCAGGATGCAACATCTAACGCTCTTGCTATCACTCCCTCATGCGGCAACTACGAAAAGGCAGTAGAGTGGTGTGACTTCATATACAGTGAAGAGGGCATGGAGCTTCAGCTTTTTGGTGTTGAGGGTGAAACCTACACCGTTACCGAAAAAGATGGTGTGAAACACTATACCTACACCGAAAAAATAACTGATTTGGAAAGCAACGGTTTCACATCTGTGAACGAGGCGCTTTACCACTATATGCTCCCTGCAAACCATCCGGGATATAACCAGCACATAGATTATCTTATGGGTTATTATCAGATGAAACAACAGCAGGATGCTATGGTAATCTGGAATGAACCCTCTCAGAGAGCTTTGCCTCACAGACTCCCCACGTTGGGTCTTACGGAGGATGAGGCACGCGAAATCACTGATATTAAGGAGGTCGCCGAACCTGAATTAGAGGTGGCTATCTGTGACATCATTTTTGGCAAAAACTCAATCGACACATACGATGAGGCAATAAGCAAGGCAAAAGCTAACGGATATGACAGATGGTTGGAAATCCAACAGCAAGCTTATGAAAGATATATTTCCAAAAAGTAATTTTGATATCTGATACAGTAAAAAAGAGATACTTTTTGTATCTCTTTTTTACCAATTCAACAAGGAGTAATTTAAAATGTATACAATTAACACTGAAAAAATCAACGGAATAAAAAAAGAAGAAATAATCAACCCCGACAGATATATCAATTCCCGAAAAATGACAAAAGAAGTGCTTGAAAAGGCTTTGGCTGATGCACTTATAAAGATTGACAAGCTGTGGGACGATGTTCACGGCAACTTTCCATCGGAGGCAAGCAAAAATAACATATATGAAGAAGTAGAAAACATCTATGGATGGAACGAGGGATTTTTCACCGGTATGCTCTGGCTTGCCTACGAGGCAACAGGTGATGAAAAATATAAAGAAAGAGCACTTTCGCAAATACCAAGCTATGAGGTGAGAATTGACAACCACCTCGGCACCAATACTCACGATATGGGCTTTATATATATTCCGTCATGTATTGCGGCGTATAAGCTTGAGGGCGATGAGCAAGGCAGGCGTGCCGCACTCAAGGCTGCCGACCATCTTCTTACCAGATATATTGATGCAGGAAAGTTTATTCAGGCATGGGGTGATGTGGGTACTCAGCTAAGGCTCATAATCGATTGTATGAATAATATACCGCTTCTTTTCTGGGCAGCGGAAGAAACTGGCGACAACAATTATTATGAAAAGGCATACAATCATGCAGTCACAACTATCAACAACATTGTTCGCGAAGATGCGTCAACGCATCACACTTACTTTTTCAAACCCGACGGAACACCTGAGTTTGGTAAAACTCAGCAGGGTGCAGGCGATGATTCGTGCTGGGCTAGGGGACAGGCGTGGATTGTAAGCGGGTTGCCGTATTCATACAGATACACCAAAGAAAAACCGATGCTTGAGCTTTTTGAAAAAGTGGCAAATTACTACATAAACCGACTTCCAAATGACTTTGTTCCATACTGGGATTTGTCATTTGCTGATGGTTCAAATGAAGAAAAAGACTCGTCATCAGGTGCCATTGCCGTTTGCGGCTTGCTTGAGATGATACCGAATATTGAAGATGCAACGCTCAGAGAAATATATGAGGGTGTTGCGGACAAAATGATGTATTCGCTCTATACAAACTATAGCACCAAAGATACCCCCGATTCAAACGGTCTGCTTTTGCATGCTGTATATTCAAAACCGTCAGGCGACGGGGTTGATGAATGTAATATATGGGGATGCTACTATTATATGGAAGCTCTTGTGAGAATGCTAAAAGGAACGAAAGCATATTGGTAATAGATTTATTAAAACATACACACCTGATATATGTCCTTAGATGTGTTAATTTTGATATGTAAAAACAAAGATAAGGCAAATTACTTAAATAAACTGATGCTTTTTTGATGATGTAGCAAACGGAATGTTTGATAACAGATGAGACAGTATGCGAAAAAGATATATATGTTATGCTAATCTTTTTGTAATCTGAAGGTATAAAAATGAATCGTACCAACTCAGATATAGTTGACTTTGGCTTATCTGTAGCATCAGGCAATATGAATTTTTAGAATGGATAAATAAATTTAGGTTCTAAATTTATTTGAACCATCGTTTAAAATATCGGCATCTGGATTATACAGTCTTTATATCAGAACATACACCGAATCTGTCGTAAGAAACGGACTTGAGGAGCATGGATATCCCAGACTTACCATGACCCTTGGAATTTTAATTGCCCACGGCAGAAAAACTGAATATAAAGACGAGTTTCGCAAAATGATGGATTTGTGTTGCAGAGAAATCCCCACTGCTCTTGGCAGAAACGGCTGGAGAGTGGGTAATGATTTTTCTGTAAAAGAGATTGTGTTTTGCTTGCTTGAAATCGAAAAAGCCGGTATTTTTGATAAATCGGTTACAGATGGTTGGCGAAACGATTTAGCAAGAATCAATCCGCATGAAACATATTCCGTTATTGCATCTGTGCCACCTGAACGCATCGGTAATTGGGCCGCTTTTGGAGCAGTCAGTGAGCAGCTTAGAAAATTTGCTGGCATAGGTGATGAAAGTGATTTTATTGATAATCAAATAAAATCACAGCTCTTTTCATTTGATGAAAACGGGATGTATCGTGATCCTGATGAGCCTATGGTTTATGATACGGTAACACGTCTGCAACTTGCGATTGCAATTTATTTTGGATATGATGGTGAGAACAGAAAAAAACTTGAAGACGAATTGGTGAAGTCAGCTGCGATAACATTGGATTTGCAATCTGTTACAGGTGAAATTGCTTATGGGGGAAGAAGTAATCAATTTTTGCACTGCGAGGCACACTTTGCTGCACTTTGTGAGTTTTATGCAAGCTTTTTGAAAAAACGAGGAGATTTACATAAAGCGGGTGAATTTAAGAGTGCGGCGCGACTGGCTGTAGAAAATATTGTTTCGTGGTTAGAAGAGAGTAAAACAATACACCACATTAAGAATTTCTATGCAATTGACAGTAAATATGGTTGCGAAGTGTATGCATATTTTGATAAATATATGGTGTCAGCAGCTTCCATGCTTTATTGTGCATACATTATGGCTGAAGATGATATTGAAGAATTTGATTGCCCTGCAATAAGTAAGAATGGTATTTGCCAAACGAGCAGACACTTTCATAAAGTCACATGCCGTTATAACGATTATTTCGTTGAGTTTGATACCAAAGCAGACCACCATTATGATGCAAGCGGCATCGGCAGAATACATAAAAAGGGTGTTCCTTCGACAATTTGTTTGTCGGTACCATTCAGCAAGGAACCGAAATATGGAATAGATATCGAAAACCCGTCACACTTTTCAGTTTGTGCTGGAATAAAAACAGGGGACACATACATTTACACATTTGATTCGTCAACCGATTATAAACTTATTGAAAAAAAGGTTACAGATGAATATGTTCTTGTGAAATTTGAGTGTAAAACAAGTGATGGCAATAAGGTTTTTCAGACATGTATTCTTTCAGATGATGGTGTTGAAGTTCGTGCATCAGGAAATGGCGAAGTGAGAATTTTGTTTGCATTATTTGATTATGACGGAGAACAAAAAACAGAGATTTCCTTATCAGAAAAAAATGCCGTTGTATCATATAAAGGAAGTCAATGTGCTTACTCTACAAATGGCATCATAACAGATATGAAACAGACGTATGCAAATCGCAACGGGCATTACAGAGCTATGGCAGCAAGTGGAAAAAATAGTGTTTCTTTGAAAATAGCGATGTTTTAAGTCAGAGTGGACATATATTTTTGCTGTTAATTACAAGCTGTCGTTAAAAAACGACATCTGGATTATACAGTCTTTAAAAGGGACAAGCTCAATTTCATTTAAAGTCTAAAATTCATAGCAAAATGAGGTGATAAATTAGAAAAAATTAAAAAAATTTATAAGGAGAAATCGACTATGAGTGAGGTTATCAGGCGTATGCTTGAACTCGCTGAAAGCGGTATAATAAATGTTATCATCGTTAAAGATTTTTCTCGTTTTGGAAGAAATAGTATTGATGCGGGGCATTACATTGAGTAGATATTCCCTTATCGCATCATCAATTTGTGCTTATAAGCATCTCTCTCGGGAATAGTATGACACTATTGTATGGAAAAATAAATATATTTTAGATGAAGAAACAGGTCTGCGCTTTAAGCAGTTTGGTACTATATAAGCATAGCACTAAATTACTTTATTGTAGTTTAGCAAGCTATGCTTATTTTTGTTATAATGGGGAAGTAATGGACTGACGGTTCTTTGTGTGAACTTAGCGTTCGGGGCGTAAACTGTCATCCGCCTCCTTGTTATAAAGATTCGGTTAAGCAGGTTGTTCCGGGATATATCCTGCGTTCGCGTAACTAGCCAAAGTGAATCGTAATAAGTACAGGTGGAAGCATTACATATCAAAACACGAAAGAAGGAATGTGAATGATTAGTGTAGGAATTGATGTTTCAAAGGGCAAAAGTATGGTTTGCATTATGAAA
>JAFYUA010000164.1 GCA_017549745.1 Clostridia bacterium
GAGAGCATCGGGGGTGACAAAGCGGTTGCCAAGCCCTACCACCATGACGGTGTGTTCTTTTTTGAGTGAAAGGATTTTTTTGAGCTCATGAGCAAGAATGCGCCGTGTTTCGTCAAAGGCATCGCTGATGCTTGTGCGAAGGTCGGGCACCTCTAAGGTCACATAGTTGCCCACAGGCTTGCCCACTGCTTCCTCTCCCTTTTGATTGAGAATCTCCACTCGCGTTACTGTCACATAATTTTCTTTGTAGCTTTCGGTCTTGATGCCGCTTAGTGAGCCGCTGACTTCCAGATTTTCGACGGCGGCTGATTCTATTGCAAGGTCGGTGTGAATTTGATGCTGCATAAGTATCCTCCCATTGGCTGACGATTGTTTACTTTAGTATTTGTATGACAAAAATTTTTTATTCAGATGCAAAACTATTGACATATGATAAAATGTGTGATAAAATAAAATCACAAGGTTAGTTGCGACTAACTAAAATATACATAAAGGCGGTGTTACTATGACAAGATTCGTATTGGATTTGATCAGTGTTTTTTCAATAAGCAGTGCAATAATTTTTGCAATCAAGCTTACCAAAATCAAATGCAAAGATTATATTAAAAACTCAAAAATCGGGCATAGTAATATTGATGCACTGTCTGATTTTTGTATCACCAAAATAAAACAAGAGGAAAATTTTTTGAAAGTCGGTTAGTTTTGGTTAACTGGCTTGAATGGAGGTAATTCTATGCTGGAAAAACTGATTGCTTTCCATTGCGGACCTGCCCTTGCAGGAATCAAGTGTGCCAACCTCATGTCTTGCCGCAAATCACGCATACCCGACCTTCACAAAAAGCTTGACAAGTTCAACTCGCAGCTAAACTGCAAAGATATACATGCAGAAATTTTGTGCGAGTGTGAAAAAAATACACTTATTATGGTGTATCGAAAAAAGCTGCTTGAAGCACGGCTCAATGACCATGAAACAAGTGAGTTTTTGAAAGGCTACGGCTACGGCAAATCGCGCTCTGCAAAGGATTATATCGAAAGGCTCAAAACCCGACTCAAAAACAACAAATTCCCCCATGAGATAGGAGTGTTCCTCGGTTATCCTATTGATGATATATGCGATTTCATCAAAAATGGCGGACGCAAATGCATTATAAGCGGTGAATGGAAAGTGTATCACAATCCTGAAAAAGCCGAGAGGCTTTTCAGAAGATATTATTTGTGCAGAATGGGGATTGCCCGAAGAATCAAAAAAGGTGATTCTCTTGCAGAGATATTCTGTGCTGCATAACAAAAGAGTCATGGTCTGACATCAGACTATGACTCTTTGAATTTATACTCCGCTATATGCCGAAAATCCGCCGTCTACGGGGATAACCACACCATTTACAAAGCTCGAAGCTTTTTTGCATATCAAAAACAATAGAGCACCTATGAGCTCTTCGGCTTCGCCAAAGCGGGCCATAGGAGTGCTATTTAGGATTTTATCGGTGCGGGGGGTGGGTGTGCCGTCTTCATTGA
>JAFYUA010000165.1 GCA_017549745.1 Clostridia bacterium
GACAAGCCCGATGTGGACTACATCGAGGGGCTTTCGCCTGCCATCAGCATCGACCAGAAAACCACCAGCAAAAATCCGCGCTCCACAGTGGGCACAGTCACCGAGATATATGACTATCTGCGTTTGCTCTATGCAAGGGTAGGCACACCTCACTGCCCCAAATGCGGCAAGATGATTCATCAGCAGTCGGTTGATGAGATTGTAGACGCTCTCATGGCAATGGGCGAGGGCACACGCGTTCAGATTTTGGCGCCTGTAATCCGTGACAAAAAGGGTGAACACGCCAAGATAATTGACGATGCACGCAAAAACGGCTATGTGCGAGTGAGGATAGACGGCAATGTGAGAGATTTGTCGGAAACTATTGCCCTTGAAAAGAAGCACCGCCACACCATTGAGATTGTGGTGGACCGCATCATCATCAAGGATTCCGTCACCGCCCGACTCACCGATTCCATAGAGACGGCATCCAAGCTCGGTGGCGGTCTTGTGATTGCCGATATGTTTGACAAGGGCGAAAAAATATTTAGCCAGAACTACGCCTGCAAGGATTGCGGCATCAGCATGGAAGAGCTTTCACCGCGCATGTTTTCATTTAACTCTCCCTTTGGCGCATGCCCCGAGTGCAGCGGTCTTGGCAGCTTCATGAAAATAGACCCCGAGCTTCTCATTCCCGACCCCTCCAAGTCAATCTATGACGGCGGTATCTGTGCCTTTGGCTGGGGCAATGTGGCAGACGGCACCACCTATTGGAGCGCATGGCTCGATGCCCTTAGCAAAGAATATAAATTTGACAAAACAACCCCTATTTGCGACCTGCCCAAAGAGATTATGGACATCGTGCTCTACGGCAGCGACAAGCCGCTTTCCATCAATCACAACGGCTACCGCAAAACTGCTCCCTTTGAGGGCGTCATCACCAATCTTGAGCGCCGCTACAACGATTCATATTCCGCCTATTCCAAAACTGAAATCGAAAGCCTCATGGGCGAGGTGCTCTGCAAAGCGTGCAAGGGCAAGCGATTGCGCCCCGAGACTCTCGGCGTCACTGTGGGCGGCATCAACATTGCCACTCTCACCGATATGTCGGTAAGAGACATCAGCGAGTTTTTTGCATCACTCGAGCTTACCGACCAGCAAATGCTCATATCCCATCAGATTCTCAAAGAGATAAATGCACGCACCAAGTTCCTTGTGGATGTGGGGCTCGACTATCTCACCCTGTCGCGAAGTGCAGGCACTCTTTCGGGCGGTGAGGCTCAGCGCATCCGCCTTGCCACGCAGATTGGCTCAGGGCTCACAGGCGTGCTCTACATTCTCGACGAGCCAAGCATTGGGCTTCATCAGCGCGACAACAACAAGCTCATTGCCACCTTAAAGCACCTGCGCGACCTCGGCAACACCCTCATAGTGGTGGAGCATGATGAAGACACCATGTATGCCGCCGACCACATTGTAGACATCGGCCCCGGTGCAGGCATTCACGGCGGCTATGTTGTGGCCCAGGGCACTATTGATGACATCAAAGCTACCGATGCCAGCATCACAGGTCAGTATCTTTCGGGCAAAAAGCAAATTCCTGTGCCCGAGCAAAGACGCGAGGGTAGCGGCAAGTTCATCACCATTTGCGGTGCCAAGCAAAATAACCTCAAAAACATCGATGTCACCATTCCTCTTGGCAAGTTTGTTGCCGTGACGGGTGTGTCGGGCAGCGGCAAATCGAGCCTTATCAACGAAATTCTCTACAAAAAGCTTGCATCTGAGCTCAACGGTGCCAAGAAAAAAGCGGGCGCCCACAAGTCGATTGACGGCATAGCCAATGCCGACAAGGTCATCGACATCGACCAGTCGCCCATTGGCAGAACTCCGCGCTCAAATCCCGCCACCTACACAGGCCTTTTTGGCGACAGACGCGACCTCTTTGCCTCCACCACCGAAGCCAAATTAAGAGGCTACGGCCCCGGGCGCTTCAGCTTCAATGTGAGCGGCGGCAGATGTGA
>JAFYUA010000166.1 GCA_017549745.1 Clostridia bacterium
GACACAACTCCCATTGCCTATAGCTTCGATATAACTCCCGCTTTTATGGCGGCATATCCTGGTGGCACAGTGACAGATGGCGGTGAATTTGCGTGGATTGTGGCAATGACACCCGATGGCAGTTACAGATATGTAACAGTTGCATCAAAAGAGTACGCAGACCCTACCGTTCATCCTTATCTCAAAATTACTCTTAGCGATAAGCCTGCAATGACTGTGACAGATTATGAGACTCCTGCAAATCCTCAGGATTCTTTTGAACTGACAACATCAAACTCTATTGATACATATTCCGTAACTGTTAATGGTGCAGTTGTTTCTGACGCCATGGTTTCGGTTGCTCAAAATAAAATCACTCTTAACTATTCATGGGGAATTGGCGAAGAATATACTGTTGTTGTGAATGCAACAGACTCTTTCGGTCAGACACTTCCTGAAAGTACATATACATTTACACTTACCGATAGTTACATTTTCCCCGTTGCACAAGATACTATGCTTACCGCAAGAAAGACCTGGGGCACGACAACATCTGCCGACTGGGGTGGTAATATATGCGGCAATCTGGAACATATTACACTGTGTAGCCGTACCGGCGACACAGCGAGAGAAATCGGCGTTTTAAAAACCGGCGTACTTACTGGTATCAAGGAACAGTTGGATTCGGGCAAAATGATTGACAAGGTAGAGCTCCTTGCATATTTGGCTCCGGGTTCGTTAGCCATAAACACCTCAATGAGATTCTTCCCTGCATCTGCCCAATGGGATGAAAGCACAATTCATATGTTGGGCTGGGAAAGTGCCGGTTATCAGCCAAAACTTAGCTGGGCCGATAATGGTGGCGGCGGAAAAGGTGAGATTGACTCGGCTGCTGTACCTACCGATACCATTCCTTACAACTATCCTAAGGTTGAAAACGGCTATGTGCCTGTAAGCTATGACATCACCAACACCTTCAATAAAGCATTTGAAGCAGGTGTGACTGACGAGAGCGTATTTTCATTTATGATGGCAGCTGCAGAAACCACTTCCACATACAACTATATATTCCTTGCGTCAAGCGAAACAGCAAACTATGCTCCTGTAATTAAAGTTACTTTCAAAGAGAAGACGGTTGCTGTACCAAAAATCGTTTCCGAAGATTTCGATGCAGAAACAGGTGACTTTTCCACTGCAACCGAAGTAGGTGAAACTATAGCAGCAGGAACAAAAATAAAAGCAATAACCCAAATAACGAATAACACAAACAAAAACGATGAAATCTATGTTGTTGTTGTCGCATATAAAGACGACGAATTGAAAGAGGTGTCGGCTGTCAGTCTTGAAAGCAACACTCTTTCAGCAAAAGCAACAAAGATCTACACCAGCAAAGCTATCACACTTGAGGAAGGCTGTGATTGTATAAAAGCATTTGTATGGTCAAAAGACGACATAGCTCCTCTTTCAGCTTCAAAAGTGATAAATCTCACAAATTAAGTTTCACAATATTTTTTCAACAGAAAGGTGAATCATTATGAAGAAACTGTTATCATTATTAATGGCTTCTGTAATGATTTCGATGACGATGTCTGCCGTTGGATTTTACGCCGCGGCAGACGCTTCGTCTGAAGGAACCATTGCAACTTACGGTGGTGAACAAACGGCAGCAGAACCAATCAAGCTTGCAATCACTGCTGATACCGTGCTTGCCGCACACTATGAAAATAAACAATATGGCAAAACGCCTCACGGTAGCGACACTGCGATGTTCTTTGCTCAGCAAAAACCAAACGCATACGAAACAGGACCTCTTCTTTACAAAACCGATCTTTCTGACATTGTTATTCCCGAAGGTAAGGTTGTTACAAAGGTTGAACTCTTTGTGTATGCAGTAGCAGAAGGAAGTAAAACCTGCGCTGATTTCACAAACAATGTCAGAATTTTTAAAGCATCGACCAACTGGGACGAAAGCACCACATATATGAAAGCGTGGGATACAGCGTATGACAACACAACCGGTCTTACCCCCAATGTTTCATGGGCTAAGAATGCCGAAGAATATAGTTGTCAGATAAGCGCTCAGCCCG
Organism: Clostridia bacterium; assembly: GCA_017549745.1. Classification (GTDB taxonomy): domain Bacteria; phylum Bacillota; class Clostridia; order UMGS1810; family UMGS1810; genus RGIG1828. The sequence continues at coordinate 2,067 of JAFYUA010000166.1, forward strand.
ATGCCACCTGTGCTACCTCATTTAAAAAGTTTGCTTCAAACGACACAACTCCCATTGCCTATAGCTTCGATATAACTCCCGCTTTTATGGCGGCATATCCTGGTGGCACAGTGACAGATGGCGGTGAATTTGCGTGGATTGTGGCAATGACACCCGATGGATATTACAGATATGTAACAGTTGCATCAAAAGAGCACGAAAACCCTGCAGTTCATCCTTATCTTCAAATCACAGTTAGTGATAAGGTGGCAATGACTGCCGATGGCGTAACCTTCCCCGAAACAGAAGAAGATTCTTTCACTCTGACCGCATCCAACAACATCAAATCAGCACAAGTAAGGGTTAACGGCGAAGCTTTGGAAGATGGTGATTTTGGCATCTCGGGCAAAAGCCTTGTTGTTAAGGATATCTGGAGACGCCTCACAACCTACAAGGTGGAGGTTGATGCTACCGATATTTATGATCAGATAATGCCAAAGCAAACTTATTATTTTACAGTAGGCTACGATACGGCAAATGACGGTGAAGAGATTTTATGTTACGATAAGGCTGTTAATATTTCCGGAAGTTTGCTCAAAGAGGCAAAGTTTCTTTTTACAACAAGCTTTGATGAGGCTGTAGCTTCCGATGCAAGGCTTGTTAAGGATTATGGCACTTCTTCAGCTGCAGAAGTCCAGCATGTGGATTTTGTCTATAACGATTCCGATTCGTCAATATCGCTTTCTGATGCGGTGGCACTTGATATTGGTTCTATGTATACAATTGTACTCAAGGCAGGTGTACAGGATAAATTTTCAAATGTGTTGGGAGACGATTTGATTCTTGCTCTTTGCTATGCAGCAGACTTACCGGCTGTAACCTCGGCAAAGCTTTTGGAAGCAGATTTTGAAGATTATGAAAATTATGAAACGACAGTGTCGAAAGTGACTATTGCCAATTCTGACCGTGTAAAAACTGTATGTAAAATAAATAACGAATCAGATTCAGATAGAAATGTACTGATATTTACTGTTGCATACGACAGTGAAGGTGCATTTGAAGATATGACAGTTTCAGTTGTTGAAGCTGCAGCACAGACCAACGCTGTATATGCAGGAAATGCACTTGAAATCACAGGCACCTGTGCATCGGTCAAGGCGTTTGTGTGGTCTGCTGGTGATAACATGGTTTTGACAGAAACAATTATTGCATCAAAGTAAAGGAGCGGATAGATATGAAACTAAAAAAATTAACATCATTATTAATTTCCGGTTCAATGCTTTTGTCAGGCTCCGTGTTTGCTGCAGAAACATTTGACTATAGCATTGATCAAGAAAACAAAGTTATATCATTTACTTATATTGATCCTGATTTCGGTAACAGAGAATATGGAGTTTCTGTTACTCCCAAGAACAGTAGTGTTCCGGTTTATGCAAATCAGCAGAAATCTGATTTTGGCGGAATGGTTCAGGAGACTGTTGAGCTTCCTCAAACAGGTTGGTACAATCTTTCGGTTATGCCTATGGGTAGCAGTGAGATTTTTACAAAGCAATTTGCACTCCTTGATGAGACCGATTTAAACAATTATTGGAATATTCTTACTGTTGTATCCGATCCCGAAGCCATATATAATAAATGGGATGAAATTTCAGATGTTTTTGTTATAACAATCTCGGTAGATACACAGACTGCTGCCTTATGTAAAGTTCTTTCACAAAACCGAGACATCAATTTTGGTGAAAGAAGCGAAGGAAATCTTCGTAACTTCAAATCATATCTCGCTTCGAAGGCAGAGCTTTTGGCTCAACTCAACAAATGCAATGGTGATTATATTCAAGAGACTTGTGAACTTCTTGAAAAGAGTTTCACATACATAAAGGCCATAGACGAAAAGTTTTATAATGAGCTTACCGCTATGTTTGAAACAAGAAGCTCAGAAATTGCTTCGCTCTATGCTGATGGGGCTAATGATGTCTACACCTTTACAGGTGAGTATGAGCTTCTTAAAAAGTGTGTTGACACTATCAAGGTGTCTGATATAATTCTTGAAATCAATAAAGCTAAGCACATAACCACCATTTCAGACATAATCGTCAATGAAGGAAATGCAAAGCTCCTGGGTATTTCGGATTCTATTGATGAATATCAGGACCTCAAGTCCACGGTTGCAGTTGACACTGCTCTTTGGAACAAAGGCTTTAAAAACAAAACTGAATTTACACAGGCTTTTACAAAAGCTCTTGCTGAGGCAATAAAGGAAGAATCCAAACCTTCTTCGTCACCTGGCGGCTTCAAACCCTCATCAGCTCCTTCATCTGTTGTAATTGCGGCCACCGGTGGTATTCCGCAGGGTGATGCTGAGCCGACTGTATTTGACGATATTTCTGATTATGATTGGGCAAAGAGTGCAATAATTTCACTGTATGACAAACAAATCATAAACGGCAGAGGAGAAGGTGTCTTTGCTCCGGGCGACAATGTTACAAGAGCAGAATTTTTGAAAATGCTTATGCTCTCTCTAAGTATTGAAACTACCAATGCGGAGTCTGTATTCTCCGATGTTTCTGCAAACGATTGGTTTGCTTCGTTTGTATGTACTGCAAACGAGCGTGGAATTGCAATGGGAAGCGAAGGCAGGTTCAATCCCTCTGATTTTATCACTCGTGAAGATGCGTCAGTTATGATTTCGCGCGGACTTTCTCTTCCGGGAAGTGGTGAATTGGCGTTTACAGACAATGACCTCATTTCTGACTATGCAATAAATGCTGTATCTGCACTTGCAGGAAGCGGTATCATAAATGGTATGTCAGACGGAAGCTTTGCACCAAAAAGTAATCTTACGAGGGCTCAGGCAGCAGTTATGCTCGACCGTCTTATCCAAAAATACATTACCGAGGCTAACTGAGAAAAAACAATCATCAGGTTTTTCACTTGTATTATAAAGGAGACCTCAAATGAACAAAAAAGAATTACTAAAGCATGTTGGCTGTGTTGAACAGATTGGCGGCATAAGGGATTTCACCATCAACGACGGCAAAGCTAAGGGAGTTCGTGCCATTGAAGTAAATACAGGTGTTTTGCGCTTTGTGATTTTGCCTGACAGATGTATGGATATTGCACAGACATACTATAAAGAACATGCTGTGAGCTGGGTATCAAAAACGGGAATCACTGCACCTACATACTATGAAAAAGACGGAAAAAATTGGCACAGAGGCTTTTTTGGCGGTCTTGTCACAACCTGCGGACTCCAAAACATAGGCAGTCCCGTTGGTGAACATGGTCAACACGGCAGAATTGCAAACACCCCCGCACAAAATGTTGGTGTTTATGCCGGCTGGGAGGGCGACGAATACATAATGCGCGTATCCGGTGAAATGCGTGAAAGCATCGTTTTTGGAGAAAATCTTGTGCTCAGGCGAACTATCACAACAAAGTTGTTTTCTGATGAATTGACTCTTGAAGATACTATAATAAATGAAGGCTTTTCTGACGAAAACACAGCGCTTTGTTATCATTGCAATTTTGGCTATCCTCTTGTGCGTAAAGGGGCAAGAATTGTTAATGTGCCCGATGAGGCTTCGCACATTTGCGCACCTGTTCACGGGGGAGCAGAAGAGTGCATAGATGTCAAATATGATGTCGATGTTGCAACTGCCGGCATTGAAAACGGTGAAATCGGAGCATATATAACCTATGACAGAAAAAATCTCCCTGATTTTGTCATTTGGAAAATGCTTGGTGAAAGTGACTATGTTGTTGGTCTTGAACCTCGCACAACCTCATATGGCGGTCAAAATATTGCCAAAAACAACAAATATGTTGAGCTTAAACCATTTGATGAATTTAGCACCATATTAAAATTCAGCTTTCATTCGTTAACACTATAACTGCAATGCGTTACATTATAAGGAGGAAATAAAATGAAAAAGTCTTTCAGACTCACCGCACTTCTCACAACACTTGGACTTTCTCTTACACTTTTTGCAGGTTGCGGCAAGGATAATAATACAACTGCCACAACTGACGGCAAAAGCTTCACTATGTGGGCAGTAATGGATGCTTCCACAAGTGCCAGTCTCAAAAGTTATAATGAGATGCTTTTGTTCCAGGAACTTGAAAAGCGCACAGGAGTTCACATCGATTTTCTACATCCCATAGAAGGATCTACAGGCAGCGAAGCCTTTATGGCAATGCTCTCCGGAAATGACCGCCCTGATATTATCGAATATGACTGGTCTACATATTCAGGCGGTCCCCAGCAGGCAATTGATGATGAAGTGATAGTAAGGTTAAATGATTATCTTAAAGACCATGCTCCCAATTATTATGATTATCTTGAGGGCAAAAAAGGTAAGGCTAAAGACTATGCCTATAAGCTCCAAAGCATGACAGATGAAGGTTCTTACTATGGATTTAATTATCTTGCAATAGGCACCACACGCTGTTTCTCCGGTCTTGTTGTAAGAGGAGATAAGCTTAGCGAATGGGGAATGTCTGTGCCTGAAACCATTGATGACTGGACCGCAGTTCTTGCAAAGGCAAAGGCCGATGGTTTCAAAAAACCCTTTACCTGTATAAATCAGGGCATTTCTTTCATCAATCCTTGGCAGGGCTTCAACACAGGATTTGATGTGGGTCAGGAATTTTATGTTGAAGACGGCAAGGTTGTGTTTGCACCTTTCCAGCCAGGATACAAAGAATACATTGCCCAGCTTGCCGAATGGACAAAGCAGGGCTATATAGACACTGGCTACATAACCAACGCTCATGCCGATGTTGAAGGCAATCTTGTAAATGGCATATCAATTGCAGCCTATAGCTGGATTTCAACAATTGGTAAGCTTACTCCTGCTGCTCAGGAAAAGACTCCTGGTTTCGAACTGGTTGCATGTCCGTATCCTTCACCTGAAAAAGGCAAATTGTCAAGATTTCAGGGTGTAGCAGCTGAAGCTTCAAGTGTTGCATATGGAATTTCCAGCACTTGCGGTAATATAGAAAAAGCCATTGAATGGTGTGACTATATCTATAGTGATGAGGGTAATGTTCTTCACACATTCGGTGTAGAAGGCGACACCTATACAGTAGAAGAAATTGATGGCGAAACTCACTATGTATACACAGATAAAATTCAAAACCCTGAATCATCAGGTGTGACCAATATTCAGCAGGCTTTATATAAATATATGCTCCCTGCCAACCACCCCGGACTCAATCAGCATCCAGATTATCTCGCAGGCTACTATCCGCTCGAGATACAAAGAGAAGCCATGGCATTATGGGACAAAGGTGTAGAGCTTGCCAGACCTTATGTGTTGCCTTCGCTTTCTTTCACTGAAGAAGAAGCCACACAGCAGACTGACATTCTTGAAATAGCAGAAGCTCCATTGGAGGTTGCAATGGCGGATATTATTCTTGGTAAAAAGTCCATCGACACATGGGAGTCTGCAGTAAAGACAGCCAAGACAAATGGCTATGATAAACTTATTGAAATCAAACAAGCAGCTTACGATAGATATCTTGCAAAAAAGAATAAATGATAACGGAGGTGTAACAATATGAGAAAACTATCATTTTTACTTGTACTTGCACTTGTTTTCTCCACAATGTGTGTAGGCCCCGTATCTGCCTTTGCGGCAAACAATGTGACAGATGATATGGCAAACACCTTGCTCGAAGATTTAGGAATTGTGCATAACTTTGATTCTATGAAAGAAGGAATAACAAGAGCAGAATTTACTTCGTTGGTTGTTTCAGCCATAAACATCGGCAATCTTACAGATACCCATATGTTGCCCTATAATGATGTGAGTGAAGAACACATGTTCTACAGTGCAATTTATGATGCCTATGCACTCGGTCTCATATCTTCTGCTTCGGTGTTTGATCCCGATCGAATCATAACCTTTAACGAAGCGTGCAAAATAGCAGTCACAGCCGCTGGGTATGACTTCCTTGCAAATGCATATGGCGGATGGCCGACAGGCTTTGTGAGTGCAGCAAGCTCCAAGGATTTGCTCGACGGCATATCGGGTAACGGCTTTACCAAGCAAAATGCCTACACTCTGATTTATAATATGCTTGGCTGTAAGCTTCCTCTTATGGAGTTTTCCAATGGTGAGGTTCTCTACAAGATAGATTCTGGTTCCACTCTTATAGAAAGCATGTGGCATCTTACAAAAATAAGCGCAACCTTTGACGGTGGCCAGTATTTCGGCGGCGAATTCGGCACCGGTGTAGGCTCCGGCAGAGCATCAATCGGCGGCACTACCATAAAAAGCGGAGACTACAACACCGACTCGTTTTTCGGTGAATATGCCGATGCATATGTGACCGAAGATGGCATTCTTTATTCGCTCTATGTGTATACACATGATAAAAAAAGCAACATCTTAACCATTTCATCCAAACAGAATCCTTCTGTTTCAAATCTTGTGTACACATATGAAGAAGACGATGACACAATCAAAACAGCCGCCATTGCACCTGACGCTCTTCTTGTGTTCAACGGACATCCGATTAGCTATGATGAAGCTAAGCTTACACCGGCATATGGTTCGGTTAAGCTCATCAAAAACGGAGGTTCATATAATATAGTTATTGTTGAATCATACAGGCAGATGGTAGTTGGAACGGTTTTTTATGATGAATTATACATATCCGATGTATACAATGTTTCAAATGTTTATAAATGTCAAAATGCTGATGGACTCACAGTTTATGATGTTCACAATGAAAAAGTAGATTTTTCTATGATTGGAAAATTCAGTGTACTTTGGATATATGAAAGCTTCGATGGCATGAATGATGTAATCATTTTATGTGATGATTTGGTAAACGGTGAGCTTACGGGCACAACAGACTCTCACATTGAGATAGATAATGTGGCATATGAAATAACCCCTGAGGCGCGCAGCGCAATGGATAGCACTATATCTATAGGTTCAGTGCTTACATGTTCGGTCAATCCCGAAAGAAAAATAGTCTATGTCAGACTTGCAGGCTCAGCAACAGATACTAATATTGGCTACATAACCTATGGCGCTGTCACAGGCTCGGGATTTGACAAAGTCCTTTCCATTGAGATTCTCACAACCGACGGCATTCTCAGAACATACAAAGTTGGCAAAAAAGCACTTGTCAACGGTATTTCATTGGGCACAGATGCGGACACCCAGTATTCTAAAATGCCTCACGAAGCGAATGTTGCCAGCGTGAAAACGGGTATTGCAGCGTACAAGCTCAATGATGACGGTCAAATAGCATCCATCAATTATGCCGACAAGGTGTCGGCGGGTTTTGGCGGCACTTATGACAGTCTTTTCCAAAAGCAAACTCTCGATGGTACGACAGATGAGTATGTTCGATTTAAAAGCACATACAATTCCATTATCGGCAAAACTTCTCAAAGTCTTTTTGTAACAAGTGATACTCTTCAGTTTATTGTTCCTGCTGTAGAAGACCGAAGCCTTGCTAATGAAAAAAACTATAAGATAATGAAAGTTGTTCAGTATGCATCAGGCACAGCTCTCACAGGCTATATCAACACCGGCTACAGCTTCAATAAAGATACAGTATATTCAGATTACATAGCAAGCACATATAATCTCGGTTCAGTGGGTGGTAATGTTTCCGGTTTGCTTTCAGTTGTTGAATCAATATCAAGTGTCATAAATGAGGCGGGCGAACCAGTTTGCAAACTGTCGCTCTGGAACGGACAAAAGAAAAATTTTGTTGTATATTCCGACAAGTTAGATTATTTTGATAGTCTTGGCATAAAACCCGGAGATGTTGTTAAAGTAGATTATAATTCCAATAATACTGTCTCAGCCATCATTTTGTTTGCTCACGCAGAGGACATGACTATGTCACCCAAAGCCAAATTTAATGACGGAAATGTTGTTACCGACGCCACAATAATAGGTTTTACTTCTGAGTTAAACAATTGTGTAGCTACCAATAATAGCGGTATGGGTGTGATGGCAAGCTCATATATTTTGATGGGTAAAATATATAATGTTGACGGAGATGTTGTACAACTCATTCCTACGCATATTGATCCCGAGAATGTCAATGAAGAAACTGATATATATTCTTTCTCGTTTAAAGCTACACCAGTACATAAATTCAGCACAAAATCACATTCAGTTGAGCAAGTGGAGGTTTCCTCTCTCAAAAGCTACAAAAATTCAGGAGCTTCCTGTCAGAAAATGGTTATCGAAAACACTTCGGGTAACCTCTGCAGCGGATTTGTTATAGAATAGAAGGTGAACCCTTGAAGAAAACATTAGTCACACTGTTAATTTGTGCAATTTGTATATCTTCGTTATATACACCATTTGCTTTTGCAGACGCCTCATCTGTTGAGGGTGCGCTAAAATTTTTCTACGTTGATAATCTGTCGGCGCAGTTGTCTTTTGAATATGAGTGCACCAATTCATCAAATGTAGATGTAAAGGTAACTAATCTTACTGACGAAAATGTTTTTTATAATGCTACGCATTCCCCCACACACGGAGTTATAGCGGTATATGACATTCCGCTTGTGGGGGAGGGGAGCTTCCGACTCGAAATAAGTTGCGGAGCCTTACTCTTTAGCCGTGATTTCAGTTATCTTGGCATGGAGTATGTAACAGATTTCCCCTTGGTAACACAAGATGATGTGTTAAATAAGGTTTCTAAGCTAAGCGGTGCATCTCATCCATATCTTTTTGCCACACAAGAGGAGTTTGACACTCTCAGCCAAACGATACATTCAGGAACAGATAGTTATCTTACACAAAGCTATCGTGAGATAAAGGAGACTGCCACAAAATATCTTGGTTCTGCCCCCAAAAGTATTAACCCGGCCGGTTCATACATCAGTCGAGGATTTTTGGGATGGAAAACAGTGATGCACTGCGCTTTTGTCTATCTTATGGAAAAAGACACAGACAGTGTTGCGGCAGCCTCTTATGCTCAAAGGGCATATGATGAAGCAGAGTATTTCTGCTCGCTTGACACATGGGGAACTATTCAGTATATCGACAACAATCAGCTTGCCTTTGCAGTAGCTCTTTGCTATGACTGGCTATATGATTGGCTCGACGATACACAAAAGCAAGCTTTGACTTCTGCTCTCAAAACCAAACATCTTGATACGGTATGTGATTTGCTTAATAATCCTGATAGAGAAGAGTATCAAATAACTTTTTACAAGCATTATTTTGGGATATCAAATCATACTGTACTTGACAATACCGCGACCGTGCTGGAGGCTCTTTCTGTAGCTGATATTTATCCGCAGTTCAGCGCATCGATTATTGCAAAAGCTTTGGGTAATCTTCCAAAGGCCCTTGGACATATTGCTCCCGACTCCGGGTGGTATGAAGGTGCGGGGTATTGGGATTTTGCAGGACCTTTTTTAGCACGAATGATTAGTGCGCTGGATTCATCTATAGGCACTTCGTTTGGATATTCACAGCTTCCTATTGTAAAAAATTTCGGATCCTTTCCGTTATATCAGCAATCATCACAAGGACCTTTTGTGTTTTGTGATGCATCTGAGACACTTATAACAAGTCCCGAGATTTTTTATTTTGGTATGCTCAATGATGACCTTGCTATGCAAAGCTACAGCTTAACATTAGCACCTGCCGACCCGCTTCTTTGCATTTGGTATGACCCGGAGCAGAGTTACACCGAATCCGTGGCTTTTCAAAAAGATATGCTTTATCGCAACCGTGACACGGTGACCATGCGCTCAGGCTGGGAGAATGATGCACTTTTTGCAGGTATGGCGGTCAATAAGAACGATGCCGAAAGTATGGCACATTTCTATCAGAATTCGGGCACTTTTGTTATTGATGCTCTTGGTGAACACTGGATTAAAAACCCGGGCAGAGATAATTATTCTTTGCCGCAGTATTCTGTGCCACACAATGCCCCCGATAATCAACGCTGGAAATATTATTTTTCGCGTGCTGAGGCAAATAGTTGTATCGTTATCAATCCAGATAAATATGGCGGTCAGAATCTTCAGTTTGGTGATATCGTTTCAGGCTTTGATGCATCCGACTCTGAAGCTTTTGCATATGCAAGTCTTGCAGGTGCTTATCGTGATGATGTCACATCATACACTCGCGGCATCAAAATGTTTGACAACCGTAGCAAAGTGCTTGTTAAAGATGAGCTCGAAATCAAAGAGCCCTCTGATGTATATTCTTTTGTGAGTGTGTATCAATCTGACATCAACTTGTTGTCAGACAACACTGGTGCAATTCTTTCAAAAGGTGACAAAAAGCTGCTTGTCAAAATCAAAGCCAATGACGATTTTGAGCTCTCTGTAATGGATGCAGTTCAGATGGATTCATCTCTCCGCTATAAGGGCGATGCCACTCATCCTGCCGAACGCGACTGGACTCAGGACTACAAGCGCTTGGCTCTTCGTTTTACCGAGGCCCAAGAGCTTGACATAAGCATGATTTTTGTTCCTTTTTATGGAAGCGAGGTTCCTAAGCTATCTTTTGATAGTGGCGATATTTCGCAATGGCAAGTAGCTCACAATGCGAACAATCTTCCAAAACTCAGTGAAATATGTGTAGATGGTGAGCCGGTGGCGGACTTCGATGCAAATGTCAATTGTCACAATTTGATTGCTCGTTCATTTTCTCCGAAAATCACTGCATGCTCTGATGAAGGAGCAGTTACCATCCGCCAGGATACCGGAGGCTATATCATCACTGTCACTTCCGAATCTGGTGTTTCAAACACATATTATATAACATTCAGAACTCAAGGCACGGTTGAAGCTGACACCTATATTTCGGGCGGATATTCTGAATACAATAAGAACTATGGTTCTTCTGAATTTGTGAAGCTCAAACATATGGGATATTCTTCGCAGTTGGCATATTATAAAATAAATCTTGGTGACATTCCTGCCGGCAAACGAATAAAAAACATCAGTCTTGAACTTAGTGTCTGCCGTCAAGCGGATTCTGAGTTTGAAGAGCCATTAGGACTTTATCTTGTTGATTACAATTCCTGGAATGAATCTAATATAATGTGTCATAAAGCGCCGGTTTCTCTCAAATATGTTGGTTCTGGCGATACACCATGGTTCCCGTTGAAAAGCTATAATTCCGATGATGACACATATGCCAATGTCAATCCTGATGTGACAATAACACACAACTTTGTTCATACTTTACCATTTGGTTACAGTATAGATTCGGGATATGACCTATGCAAAGAAAGACTTGATATAACGGAGTTGTATAATAAAGGCGGCACTAATGGTAAGTTGTCATTTTGTATGGCTGTTTCACAAAGACAAAAAAGCAATTGTGATATATATATTGCTTCCAAAGAACATCAAAATGTTGAATTAAGACCTCGTGTTCTCATAGAGCTTGAGGATAGTGTCAGCATACCTACTCCCAAACTAATCGACAATGCGCTTTATGAGGGAGGTTATTCTTATTTTGAAGCATCGCGCATCATCACAATCAACGCGCAGGCTCCTGTTAGAGCGATAGTCTCGGTGTCAGGTGATGCTGCGAATTTCGTTGGTGGCTCGCTCTATGTTGCTCAGTATAGTGCCAACGGCGAGGTAATTGCAGTAAGTACTAAACCGCTTGGTAAAATAAACACCGACACCGTTTCTGATGCGATTACAATTTCACCCGATACAGCCCGGGTTAAAAGTTTTGTATGGAACGCTCAAAACACACCATATACTCTGGCAGATTCGGTCTTCAAGATTGCTTCTGCCCAATCACAATAATAAATTGAAAGGAAGGGAATTGTACAATGAAGAAAATTATTTGTTTCATTCTTTCTCTGGGTATGATTTTATCTGCACTTCCTGTGACAACATTTGCAGATGAAACCATTCCAGACCCTGTGTCTGCCTATGAAGACACCTACATTTCATCATATATTGAAACCTCTGGTGCGAGAGAAGAACAAGTGCTTTTGACGGGTTCTGTCTATAGAAGATATGCGCTTATTAAATTTGACATTTCATCTTTTACAGAAAAAACATTCCAAGGAAGCACTCTTGCACTTACACTGCGTAATAATGAAGCAGCTTCGAAGCTTTTTCTGTATTCTTACGATGAAAATGCCGAAGATATAATCTCTTCACTCAAAATCATTACGACAGCAACTTTGCAAGAAGTTGGAAAAGTGCGCAAAGAGTTTGTTGTTTCAGACTACATTTCAGGGCTTATTGCAGAGGGAAAAACAACTGCTTGCTTTGCACTTAAGTCTGATGCGCGTGTTCTCAGCATTTTTTCATCGGAATATTCAAATGCAAAAGAACGCCCCTCTCTTTATTGCACTGAAGGCCCTGCCTATGTTGAAGGACAGGTTGACTATGTTTATCCTGATGTGTCCAAAGAAAAGATAAGGGCAGAACTGTCCAAAGCTATAGCAAAAGGTCATCCGCGTCTGATGGCAGACAAAGAGGATTTTGATCGTGTTCGCCAGCTTATTGCCGACGGCGATCCTATAATTTGCGAACAATATGCAAAAATTAAAGCTCGTGCCGACAAATTTGTCGATACAGAAATAAGGTATTTGCCGGCACCTAACATCTCCTATGTTTCTATAGGTGTCGAGACCAGAAAAGACATAGTTGATTGTTGCTTTATGTATCAGATAACAGGCGAGGCACAATATGCTGACAGAGCCATCAAGGAAGTAATGTATTATGCAGGTCTTGAGAGCTGGGGAACCTATCAGATGATTGACAACAATCAGGTAGCTACCTCTGTTGCCGTCGTATATGACTGGTTGTATGATTATCTAAACCAGAGTGAAAGAGATACTTTGGTTGGTGCGCTCAAGAAATTACACTTGGACACACTTTACGACATGTTTCTTAATCCTAAAAAAGCTGACTATCAGATAACTCTCTATTTGTTCTATTACGGCGCATCGAATCATACATCACTTGATAATACTTGTACATTTAATCAAGCACTTGCAATTGCGGAAGTCGACCCTGATTATAGTGCTTTCATAATGTCTAACTGCCTGGTGAATCTGCAGGCTTGTTTCGATGCTTTATATCCTGACTGCGGTTTTGCCGAAGGTGTTGGATATTTTGACAACTTAGGACCATATGTTGCCTATATGCTTTCTTCAATGGAGACTTCTTTCGGCAATTATTTGGGACTTGAAAATGTGCCAACAGTTGTGAATATGTGCGATTTTATTCTGTATGCTCAATCAAGCGTCAACAGTACAATTTATTGTGATGCTTGGCAGATACGCGATCTTCGTCACGAAAAATATTATTTCGGCAAGCTTAATAGAGATGATGCTTTTATGACATATTGTGTCAAAAATGATGATATAGCCTGGCCGCTGTTTTGTTTGTGGTATGAGCCCTCAATCGACTATTCGGCCGAACTTGACCTTGACCTTGACAAACACTTCCGTAAGCTTGAAATGGGTGTTATGCGTGACACCTTCGAGGGTAATCAGGAGCTCTATGGCAATATCGTATCCAACGGACCCATCGACAGCGGTCATGACTATACCAATCAGGGAACCATTGCGCTTCATGCACTTGGTGAAGAGTGGATTTGTGCTCCGGGTCGAGATAATTATTCACTTGAACAATACTCAAATATTACAGTCAATTCAAAGCGATGGAAATATTACTTTTCCCGTGCGGAGGGAAATAACTGCGTAGTTATCAATCCGTCATCACTGCCCGGTCAGGAATTGGATGGTGACTGTAAAATTGACACCTTTGTCAGCGAGGATAGGGGCGCTTATGCTGTGACCGATTTGACGCCCGTATATAGGAAGCAAGTCAAATCTTATCAGAGAGCTTATGGACTCCTTGACAACAGGACACAATTTGTCCTTCAGGATGAAATAACAATGCTTGAACCGTCTGAAATGTATTCGTTTATCAATTTCAGAGATGCAGAGTTTGAAATTACCGAGGACAACGATGTTATCGTTTCCAAGGGCAACAAAAAGGTTTTTGTCAACATCATTTCAGACCAGCCTTATGAAGTAAGCATTATGCGTTCTGTTGCTCTTCCTACTTCCGATCTTGCTCCGGGTGAAAGAAGAATCATCGATATCAAAAAGATAGCAATCCATTATAATAATGTTGATAAGGTGAATCTGCGAGTTGAAATGACACCTGTCTTTTTTGAAGAAGAAATAGAGTATCGCAACAAGCAAAATGAAATTATCCCGATTGCCGAGTGGCAAATTGAAGAAGGGGAACGCTCTGTTCCTATGCTCGACACTTTAACCTTTGATGGCAAGACCCCCGAAAACTTCTCACCATATAACAGAGCATATGTCATGGAAGAAGGTAAGCCTCTTCCCGCAAAGGTTGTAGCAACTGCTGATGAGAGCAGATATAGTGTGTCTGTCACAAAAGACAATGAGGCACAGGTGTGGAAAATTATAGTGAGTGATAAAAACAATCCCGGCAATTTTAATACATATTGCGTAGGATTACCTCCTGCACAACCAGAGCCTTTGATAATTGATACTTCGAAGCTTAACGAGATCAAAGTCAAGAGTGTGAGAGCAAGCCATGATGACGGCAATGTTCCTGCCAATACCATTGACGATGACCTTGACACTCGTTGGTCTGCATCAGGCGAAGCCACCATTACATTTGAGCTCGATAAGGCTACCGCAATTAACTGCATTTCTATAGCTTATATGGATGGAGATAAGAGAAGCAGCTTCTTTGATGTAGAGCTTTCAGAGGATGGCAAAAAGTGGACTGCCATCACCGATTTGACTTCATCAGGTGTAACACTTGAGCCTGAGTTCTTTGAACTCAAGGATACCAAGGCAAAATATGTGAGATTGCATTGTTTCGGCAATTCGTTAAATACTTGGAACTCAATAACAGATGTTAAGCTCTATAAGAAATAGTATAAATTAAGAAGTTTTAATACAATGCAGAGACCGATTTCTAAACCGTCCTTTTAGAGCGTGTCACGCTCATGGATGTTCAGGGTCGGTCTCTATAACATTATAAGAACAACTTTGTTATTCCAAATATTCAAAACAATCTAAATAGACAAGGAGATAAAAAATGAAATGGTATAATCCTCAAAAAGAACCATTTAAAATTTCCGGATTTGCTTTTTATGAGCAAGATGGTCTCTATCGCAGAATGCCTCTTAATCCGTGTGCAAAGCTTCCGGAAGCAGTGTACAATCTCGCGAATGAAACTGCGGGAGGGCAAATCCGCTTTCACGCAAAGCTCAAAAAAATGTCCATCAGCGTGTCGGTTGCATCCAAAAAGTTGCATTTTGACGGATATGTGTCACCACACCTTGCAAACACAACTAAAAAAGGCTTTGATCTCTATGCTTCAACAGGCGGAGATTATGAGTTTATTGCAGTAACAAGCAGTTTCCATGAACCCGATTTGTATCATGAAGGAACTTTTATAGACTCTGATACAGAAATTGAAGCAGATTTTCTTATCAATTTTCCACTATATGGTGTCATCGACAGA
>JAFYUA010000167.1 GCA_017549745.1 Clostridia bacterium
AATATCCGGATTGCGGCTGCTAAGAGGCAGGCGGGCATCCACAAGCTCTATGACAAGGTCTATGAGCTTGAGATTGTCCTGCATCATGCGGATTGCCTTGGTCATATGACCTGGAAACCATTGTATGTTCATAAAAACCTCCCGATTGAATCAAAGTCGTAAAACACTTGTAGGGACGCAAGCACATGCGTCCCTACAAATATATATTAATATATGCTGCCTATCTGGTCAAATGGCCACCAGCAAAATGATGCCTTGCCTATTACAGAATCCACATGCACCTGACCCACGCGGTTGTGGTCGGTGTCATTGCGGCTGTCATTGCTATGGTTGCGGTTGTCACCCATCACAAAAATGTGGTCTTCTTCTATGAGCAGACCCTCCTCGCCGCTGTCATCGGTGTAGCGCTGGGCACAATTGATGTTCATGCGGTTGTAGACCTCGTTTGAAATGTAAGGCTCATCGAGAATCTCCCAGTTGTCACTGCCGCTTTTTTTGAGGTGCACCTCGCCTGTGGCATCGTCTATCCAGATGCGGTCACCCTCGGTGGCAATGACCCTCTTGACATAGGCTATTTTCTCATTGTGCTGAGGGTTGAAGATGATGATGTCACCGCGCTCGGGGCTATAGCCTATGATGCGCGCAAAAAGGCGCTGATTGTTTTGCAGAGTGGGGTTCATGGAGCTGCCATCTACCTTGACATTCATAAACACATATGTTCTGAGCACAAATGCGATGCACAAAGCCACACCTATGCACAAAATCCAGCTGAGCACTTCTTTTAAAAAAGCATTGAGCTTTGAGCCCTGAGGCCCCTGCTCTTCGGTTTCATTTATATCTGATGGTTCAAAATGTTCACTCACTGCAATCATCCTTTCAAAATCAGAATAGAACAATCGGAAGGTTTATACAAAAACCTTCCGACTTGAAATGCTTATTTCTTTTCTTTAACCTTGGTTGCTTTACCAACTCTGTCACGGAGATAGTAGAGTTTAGCTCTTCTGACTTTACCGTGTCTGGTGATTTCGATTTTTGCAATCTTGGGAGAGTTCACAGGGAAGGTTCTCTCAACACCTACACCGTAGGAAATGCGTCTAACGGTGAAGGTTTCCTGAATACCGCCGTGTTTCTTAGCGATAACTGTGCCTTCAAAAACCTGGATTCTTTCTCTGTTGCCTTCGATGATTTTAACATGCACCTTTACAGTGTCACCCACATTAAAAGCAGGAAGGTCTGTTCTGATCTGATCGCTTGTTAAGCTTTCGATAATGTTCATTTTATTTTCTCCTCTCTTAAAGGCGTTCGTGCGGAAAAGGAAATATACAGCTCCAAAAAGCCGTGTCCACAGAGGACCACCCATATACGATGTATATAATATCACACATTTTCTGAAAATGCAAGAATTTTTTTCAAATTTGTGAAAAGTTACCTTTTTCTCCTGCGTTTGGGCGGGGGATTGAGTTCACTTTCATAAATATCGGCATTGCGCTCGTACATATCGGGGCGTTTTTCTTTGGTGATGAGGATAGACTCGCGGCGCCTCCACGCGGCTATGCGCGCATGGTCGCCCGAAAGAAGCACCTCGGGCACAACCCTGCCGTGAAACTCAGGCGGTCTTGTGTAGTGAGGATATTCCAAAAGTCCGTCATAGTGGGATTCGTCGGTGAAGCTGTCTTCATTGGAAAGCACGCCGTCTATCATTCGGCTCACGCAATCGATGAGCGTCATTGCAGGTATTTCGCCGCCTGTGAGCACATAGTCACCAATGGATATTTCTTCGTCGACAATTTCGTCGATGACTCTCTGGTCAATGCCCTCATAGTGGCCGCACAAAATGACGATGTCCTCTTTTTTCGAAAGCTCTATGGCTTTTTGCTGAGTGAGCACACTGCCCTTGGGCGACATGTGAATCACATGCGGCTTTGAAGAAAGAGCCGATGCCACGCTCTCATATGCATCATACACAGGCGGAGCCTGCATAACCATGCCCCTGCCGCCGCCATAGGGCGCATCATCAACGCGGTTGTGTTTGTTGCCGCTAAAATCGCGGATATTCACAAGATTAAATTTCAGTATGCCTTTTTCCTCGGCTCTGCCAAGCATGCTGGAATGAAGCACGCCGTCAAACATTTCGGGAAAAAGGGTGAGAATGTGAAAATTCATATCAGTCAAGCAACCCTTCGGGAAGTTCTACGAGCATATATTTTTCGTCTATGTTAATTTCTTTGATAACGGATTTGAGCGCAGGCACATAGATGGGTGAGGAGCCTTTGGCCTGCACTGTGTACACATCGTTGCTGCCCGTGCGGAATACATCGGTGATGAATCCATAGGAGCGCTCAGAGTCTTTCACTTCGAGGCCGATTATGTCGGCAACGAGGAATGTGCCCTCGGGCAGAGAATCAAAAATGCCCCTGTCCACATAGAGCACCTTTTGCCTCATGCGGTCGGCTTCTTCCACTGTGTTTATGCCCTTTAGCTTGAGAATAACCGACGATTTGTGATATTTGATGCCTGTTATTTTAAAATAGGTGCCGCCATCTGTGTACACTCCGCTTATTTCTTCAAAAAACTCGGGGTAGTCGGTGCGGGGGGTCACCTTGACCTCACCACGAAGACCATGAGTGTTGACAATCTGACCTACATCTATCATATTTTCCATAATATTTCTCCTTGGAAATAAAGCTTAAGAGGTTTTAAATCAAAGCTGATTTAAAACCTCTTGGTGATGTCATTGTACAATCTCTACAATAACTTTTTTGTTTTCTCTGCTTGCGCAAGCTTTGATTACGGCGCGGATTGACTTTGCAATTCTGCCCTGCTTGCCTATTACTTTGCCCATGTCAGAATCGTTGACATGAAGCTCGAGCACGGTTGAAGAACCACTCTCGGATTCAGTCACATAGACATCATCGGGAAAGTCTACGAGAGATTTTGCAATAAATTCCAATAGTTCTTTCATTTGCTTAGCCTCCCGCTAAATTACTTTATAGCACCGCTGATTTTGAGAATCTCTTTTACAGTGTCGGTGGGCTGTGCACCCTGAGCGAGCCATTTAGCAGCTTTTTCGTTGTCTACATTGATTGTAGAGGGGTCTGTAAGAGGATTGTATGTGCCAATCTGTTCAATGAATCTGCCATCTCTGGGATATCTTGAATCAGCAACTACGATTCTGTAGAAAGGAGTTTTCTTAGCACCCATTCTTTTTAAACGAATTTTTACCATTTTAAATTCACCTCCGTAAACTTTAATTAATAATATTTATCTGAAAAGATTGCCGAAGCCGCCCGTGAGGCGCTTCATCTTTTTCGGATTACTGAATTGTTTCATCATCTTTTGCATTTGTTCAAACTGCTTGAGGAACATGTTGACCTCTTGCACCTTGGTGCCGCTGCCGTCGGCAATGCGCTTTTTGCGGCTTGAGTTGATTATCGACGGATTTGTGCGCTCTTTTTTGGTCATCGAGGTTATCATGGCTTCGATGCGCCCGAGCTTGCGCTCGTCGATATTGGCAGAAGAAAGAGCCTTGGCATCGACTCCGGGCACCATCTTGAGAATGTCCTGAAGAGGACCCATCTTTTTCATCTGACCATAGAGGATAACCTTTCGGCTGATGTGATAGCAGAAAACAAGGATATTGTTGATAACATCCGTATAACGTTTAAGAGATGCATCCACTTTTTGGGGAGCAAGTTCGTAAATCTTCAGCAGGAGAAGATTGCAGAAAGCCATGGGAATGACATAAGAGTTAAAAAAGGTGGT
>JAFYUA010000168.1 GCA_017549745.1 Clostridia bacterium
CCCGGCTGGACCAGTTACAAGCACAGAATACAGTATCAGGTTTATGATGTTACACAATCAATGCAAGAGGAAAATCATATTCAGATAAGCGTAGGGCAGGGATGGGCCGTGGGCTGCATAGGTTACAAGAACCAAAATCATTTTTCGGCAGATAAAACCTCTGCTATAGCAGAGATTTCACTAATCTATTGTGATGGAACAAAAGAAGTTGTGGTCACAGACGAAAGTTGGCAAGTATTTACTTCAAAGGTTACTTTTTCAGAGATTTATCATGGTGAAACACAGGATTTGACATATCCCATCATATGCCTTGGTGCTGCCGAGGAAACTTTCGTAAAAACAAAGCTCGTTGCTCAGCGTGGTGAATGGATTACAGAGCACGAAAGATTGGCACCCATTGAAATAATAAAAACTCCCAAGGGGGAGACGGTTCTTGATTTTGGGCAGAATATGACCGGATATGTTGAGCTGAAAATAAAAGCAGACAGGGGCAGCAGAGTGGTTTTGCATCATGCAGAGGTACTCGACAGCCTGGGAAATTTCTACACAGAAAATTTCAGGACTGCACGCAATGAGAACACATATATCTGCAGTGGTGGACATGATGTTTTCAAACCCTTGTATTCTTTTCAGGGCTTTCGGTATGTAAGGCTCACCGAGTATCCGCTTAAGCAGGTGAATCCGGATGATTTCAGGGCTGTGGCTGTATATTCCGACATAAAGCGCACTGGTCACTTTGTGTGCGGAAATGACAAAATAAATCAGCTTTATCACAATGTTATCTGGGGTCAAAAATCAAATTATCTCGACATCCCCACCGATTGTCCCCAGCGCGATGAACGCCTTGGGTGGTTGGGAGATGCTCAAGCCTTTTGCCGTACAGGAGCAATCAATTATGATGTTGAGGCTTTTTTTGACAAATGGCTTGAAGATGTCGCTTTGGAACAACTTGCAAATGGCGCTGTAAAAGGCGTTGTGCCTTGCGCCGTAAAAGATGATGATTCGCGAATCTCTGCCGCATGGGGAGATGCCGTGTGCATAATCCCGTGGGAGCTATACTGTGCATATGGCAACAAGCGACTTTTGAAAAAGAATTTTCCTGTCATGAAAAAGTGGGTGGATTATGTCCATGGTGCGGGTGCCGAAGAATATTTGTGGCTGGGCGGAGTTCACTATGGCGATTGGCTTGCGATGGATGCGGGCGAGGATTCTTTTGTGGGAGCAACATCAAATGATTTGATTGCAAGTGCGTTTTTTGCCCACTCTGTCAAGCTTCTTATAAAAGCAGGAGAGGTTTTGGGCATCAACATGGAAGAATACAAAATTCTCCATGAAAATGTCCGTAAAGCCTTTCGCGACTATTTTATGGAAAATGGTCTGCCCAAGGCGGAGCTTCCATACACTGAAGAGCTTTTGACAAATGCTTCAGCGGTTGATACTGTCCGCAAAGGTATGACCCAAACGGCGATAGTTCTGATTTTATATTTTGAACTTTGCGATACAAGTGAAAGAGGCAAGCTTGCCAAAAAACTTGTTGAACTCATGGCCCAAAATGACAATTTGATGTCTACAGGATTTGTGGGCACACCATATTTGTTGCATGTGCTTTCTGACAATGGATATGCAGATGTGGCATACAGATTGCTGTTTGAGGAGCGAAATCCGTCATGGTTGTATTCTGTAAACCACGGAGCAACCACCATGTGGGAGCATTGGAACGGAATAAAAGAAGACGGCACTTTTTGGAGTACAGATATGAATTCATTTAATCACTATGCATATGGTGCAGTTTTTGATTGGATTTTTGGTGTGGCTTGCGGAGTTAAACCGATGGAGACCAATCCCGCTTATAAAGAAGTAACAATCAGTCCAATTCCGCACAAGGCTTTGGGGTTTGTTGATTCTTCCATTAAAACCCGACACGGAACCATAAAAGTAAAGTGGTACTATATAGGTGAACAGGTGCGTTATGAGTTTGAGATTCCTCTTGGCGTTACCGCACATATTACTTTGCCGTCGGGATATAAAACAATGATAAGTGCAGGAGTATATCATTTTTGACAATGAAACAGAAAGATGATATATTGTTGACACACGCAATTTTAAAATAGGGGATAGAACAATGAAAATATGTCTTATGTGTGATTTGCATCTTCCGTTTGAAAAAGGCGCACTGCAATACAGTGTGCTCCGCTGGGCAATAGAAGATATAACCAAAAAACAACCCGATTGCATAATTTTTGCCGGTGATGTTACATGTGACGGCAATGCTTTGGTTTGTGATGAGTTCATCAGCAAAATGAATTCTCTCGGTATTCCGTTTTTCTACATTCCGGGCAATTCGGATTTGCGATGCAAAGAAAGTGCATCATCTGTCAAAAACAAGGCTTCGCTTTGCAAAAACATGATTGGTGACACTCAAATTTTTGCCATCAACGATTGCGAGGGCATTATAAGCGATAGTGACTATCAGGCTTTGCTTTCGGCAGATGAGAATGCAATCGTATTTATGCACCATCCTTTGCCATACAGTGATAAAAGAATAGAAAAGTGGTGTTTTGACCACCCTGATGCCACAGTATTTTTCGGCCATTTACACAAATCCTTTCACAAGGACAATCTTGTGAGCCTGCAAGCTATGGATCCTGACAAGGCAATTGGAGAATGTCCATGCATCACATACTATGACACTGACACAAAAGCTTTGCGAAAAGCATATTATTTTTGCCCTGTTCCGCAGGATATTTTCCCTTATTTCGGGATTTCGTGTTATGACACGCAAAGAGATATAGAATTTGCCATACACAATAATCTCAAATGCCTTGAACTTCGTTATAATGTTGTTTTGTCAGAACCTGAGAAAACCAAGATAATGGTTGAAAAATGGAGACAGTCAGGCGGAGAAAACCTTTCTCTTCATCTGCCGGATATAGCTTATAAAGACGGCGAAGTTGTCATTCACCCTGATTTAGATGAGCTGATAAAAATATCAGACACTCTTAAGGTCGACAGATTCACTCAACATGTTCCAAAGATTTCGGTAAAAGAGGCTCGTGAAGATAAAAACGCTCTCGGCAAAATATGTGATTGTCTTGCCTATAAACTGAACACTATGAATTGTTCACCTATAATCGCAGTAGAAAATATGCACATGACCAAAGAGGACAAGGCAGATGATACAAGACGCTACGGCTATCTCCCCGAAGAATGCCTTGAATTTATGGAGCTATTGCAAAACAGATGCAACTGCAAGGTTGGCATCAACTTTGATATAGGCCATGCCCGAAACAATATGCCCTACAGCCAGAAATATCAGATAAGTACCTGGCTTTCTATGCTTGGCAAGCATATAGTAGGCTACCACATTCATCAGGTAACCGAAGATAAGGGCGTGTTTGAAAACCATGTGGCAATCACTGAACCCTATGGCAGGCTTATAAGCTATGCATCATTTTTCAAGTGCTGGCAGCAGGGCATGATAAACAAAGCTTCACTGGTTTTTGAAATGAGACCCGAAGGTGCATATGAAACCACACTGAAAACCTTTGATGAGGATAAAGGCAGGGAGATTTCCGACCTGCATTCCCAC
>JAFYUA010000169.1 GCA_017549745.1 Clostridia bacterium
ATAGGCTTGAACAAATGTGAAAGCCAGCGACTTGAGTCGCTGGCCGGTAGCAGAGGCTTATAGCCTCAGTGCAAACCACCCGTTTGACGGGTGGTTATGATTTATTTAGATTTAACTGTTTTTAGTGATGAAATAAGCATTCTGCGAATAGCGCCACATTCGTTTTGCATCCTTTTATATTTTTCCTATTTGATACAATCTGTTTCAAAAAGCAATTCCAACCAATACTCTGTTTCATAGCACTCTTTTTGTGCAATTTCAAGTTTGGATATAAAATCATTTTTACTTTGAGCATATTGTGCTTCGTGAAGATTGGCACCTATCGAAGTCGCTGAACGCAATAATTGATTTACTAATACCGCTTCTTTGTGGCTTGATTTAATTTCTCTGCATAAGAAAACCATGTCTTTTGCAAACTGTTTTGCTTTCTCCCTTAAAACACTCTCCGCCATTATCATCACCTCTGCGATTATTATACCGAAATTCTATTACTTTTTCAAGTTATATTCTGTACTATGTACAGAGTGATATTTTTGATAAATCAAAAGTGTTATTAAAACTTTCAGTTTTAGTGGTATTTTATTCGCCAATAAACCGCCGAAGGCAATACCACTGCAAAGCAATATCACTTGCAATAGCAAATACCACTCGCCGTTAGGCGAATAAAACTGCGGAGTGTCCTTAAGAACACTCCGCATAATATCGGAAGTTTTTTAGTTTATATTGGCAGAAAGCTATCAAAAAGTTTTTTCATCAAATCAATCTGATCATCATTTGTAGAGCTGCTGGTGAATTTGACAAAGCCCTTTTCTTTTTGAGGATTAGTCAGTGCAAGCTCTTCAAGCTGCCTTTTTGTTTCGCGTGCTGTGCCATGACCGCCATCAAAAATTTCAACATCATGTTCAAATAAGTTACTTATTATATGTGCAACATGAGGATAATGAGTGCACCCAAGCACTATTGCGGCTGGTTTTTGTGACATGTATGGTTCAAAGAGATTGCACAGATATTTTTCAATATCTTTTTTCGTTTCTTCGCCACCCTCTATAAGTTGTGCAAGACCGGGGCAGGGGAGGGGAATGATTTTTGCAATCTCAGAATATGACTTTGCCAACTGTAAAAACTTTTCTTTTTTGAGCGTCACCGGTGTAGCCATGACCACAATTGTCTTTCCAGGGTGGGCATTGGCTGCCGGCTTTACAGCAGGTTCAATGCCTATAATAGGCAATTTTATCTTTTCTCTCAATTTTGCGGCAGCCACGCTTGTTGCAGTGTTGCACGCAATAACCACAGCCTTGACTTCTGCCCGGCAGAGCTTTTCTATGGCTTTTTCGCTGAGTGCTTCAATTTCCTCATCACTTTTGCTACCATAAGGCGCATTGAGAGAATCTCCAAAATATATATAATTTTCGTTTGGCATGAGCGTGCAAAGCTCTTTGAGTACTGTTATACCACCCACGCCTGAATCAAAAACGCCTATCGGTTTATCGCAGATATTCATAGTATTTACTCCAACTATTTATTAACTGTATATATTTTACCACATATTCCCGAAATCTACAAGACATAAAAGCTCATACACACATATTATTCTCATAGTGTTCAAAAATATACCCAAAGTTCAGGTGAGAACTTTGGGTATATAAATCATTAAAGAATACTTATGATGTGATGATTTTCGTAGTGGCCGCCGCCTTCAAGAGTCATTATGTCCACTTTTTCTTTGATATCATATGATGCATCAGCACCATCTGCCATGCCGCACCAAGGCTCTATGCACACAAATTGTGAACCGGGCGGAGTCCATATGAACAGATTGGTGAATCCTTCAAATTCCACTCTGACCTTTTTGCCTTCGGTCTTGTTGACAAGATACACAAAGTCACTTTCTGGTTTTTCATACACAACAGTTACAGAATCCTCAAAGAGGTCATCGCTAAGCGACAGAACGTTGTGGCCATCAACAACAGAGAGATTTTCATGCGGAATGCGCTGCGTTTCAAAAATATATGGTTTTATTGGTTCTTCTTTTTCGAAATGTATTTCGTATTCGCTAAGTCCCTCGAGGCAGTTGTAGCTTTCGTGAGAGCCTATTGAAAAATACATTTCGTCATCGCCGTCGTTGATTATTTCATAGCTCACATCGATTGAGTTGCCCAGAAGCTTGTATGTAATAATCAATTCAAAATCAAACGGATATTGCTTTTTTGTCTCATCATTTGAAATGAGTGAAAACACTGCAAGATCTTCCGTGCATTCCATAAGGTTGAATTCACAATGTCTTGCAAAGCCATGTGCGCCCATTTCATATTCTTTTCCGTTTACAATGATTTTTTTAGCTTTGGGAGTTCCGCAAACGGGGAAGAGCACAGGGGCCTGCCCGTTCCAGAAAACCATATCGGGCTGGTGCAGCCGCTCTGTACCCTTGGCATCTTTAATGCTTGTAAGCTCTGCTCCTAAGGTTTTGATAGTAACTGTTAAAAATTCATTTTTGATGCATACATTATTTATGCTCATAGTAATTTGCTCCTTGTTTTTGTTTTTTATATATTATAACATATTTTTACAGAAATTTAAAGATCTATTTTGAAAAAGTTTATATAAAAATCGAAGAAAAATACTGTCAGCTATTGTAAATTTGAAATTTGTGTAGTATAATTATTTCTGTATGTATAACTTATATTTATTTGTAATATACAGGAGGTAAAAAATGAGCACATTTTTAGACACAATCAAAGCTCGCGCAAAACAAGATAAGAAGACAATCATTCTTCCCGAATCCATGGACAGAAGAACTTTCGAGGCTGCTGAAACATGCCTTAAGGAAGATATTGCCAATATTATCATCATAGGCACTCCCGAAGAAGTTGCCGCAAACAGTGAAGGTCTTGACATTTCCAAGGCTACAATAATCGATCCCTTCACATATGAAAAGACCGAAGAGTACATCAATCTTTTTGTAGAACTTCGCAAATCCAAAGGTCTTACATATGAAGAAGCCAAAAAGCAGGCTCTTGGCGACTACATGTATTATGCATGCCTCATGGTAAAGGCAGGCGATGCTGATGGCGTAGTATCCGGTGCTTGCCATTCCACAGCCAACACACTTCGTCCCAGCTTGCAGATTATCAAAACCAAACCAGGAGTAAAGCTCGTTTCTGCTTTCTTTGTTATGGTTGTTCCCGATTGTGAATATGGCGCAAACGGCACATTCATCTTTGCCGATTCCGGTCTTGAACAGAATCCCGATCCTGAGAAGCTTGCTGCAATCGCTGCTTGCTCAGCAGAATCCTTTGAGCTTCTTGCTCAGAGCGAAGCTATCGTTGCTATGCTTTCTCACTCAACCAAAGGCAGTGCCAAGCATGCCGATGTAGACAAGGTTGTTGAAGCTACACGCATCTGCAAGGAAGCTAATCCCAGCCTCAAGGTTGATGGCGAACTTCAGCTCGATGCTGCAATCGTTCCCAGTGTTGGTTCTTCCAAGGCTCCCGATTCTGATGTCGCAGGCAAGGCAAATGTGCTTGTGTTCCCTGACCTTGATGCCGGCAACATTGGCTACAAGCTTGTGCAGCGTCTTGCCAAAGCTGAAGCATACGGCCCTGTAACACAGGGTATTGCCAAACCCATCAATGACCTTTCAAGAGGTTGTTCAGCTGATGACATTGTTGGCGTTGTTGCCATCACTTGCGTTCAGGCTCAGGCTCAGTAATTTTACATAATAATTTATAAAGGCGGTATATGTTATGAATATTTTAGTTATAAATGCAGGAAGTTCTTCGCTCAAATATCAGTTCATCAAAATTGAAGAAGAAAAAGTTCTTGCCAAAGGTCTTTGCGAAAGAATAGGCATCGAGGGTTCTAAGCTCACTCTCAAAGTTCCCGGCAAAGATGATTATGTAGTTGAAAAGCACATGGATGATCATTCTGTTGCAATCTCAATGGTTATCGATGCACTTACCGATAGTGAGCATGGCGTAATTGCCGACATGAAAGACATCGACGCCGTTGGCCACCGTGTAGTACACGGCGGTGAAATTTTCGCTTGCTCCGTTGTTATTGACGAAAAAGTAAAAGAAGCTCTCAGAGTATGTTCTGAGCTTGCTCCGCTTCATAACCCTGCCAACATCATCGGCATTGAAGCTTGCGAAAAGGCTATGCCCGGCGTGCCTCAGGTTGGTGTGTTTGACACAGCTTTCCATCAGACAATGCCTCAGAAAGCATATATGTATGCTCTTCCTTATGAACTCTATACAAAACACAAAATC
>JAFYUA010000170.1 GCA_017549745.1 Clostridia bacterium
CATGGTGTTCCAGTTGGAGCCTGTTTCGAGTTGGGTGAGACCCATAGCGAGCTGGCAGCTCTTTATTACATCGGGGTGAATGTACTGATTGATGACTCTCTTGTTGCAGTCTTCAACACTGCCGCAGGGCACCTTGCGCGCCTTGGTGATGTCTATCTTCACAATTGGATATGCCTTGTGAGCAGGGCATGAGCTTATGTAGAATTTGGCAGGGTCTTCACTGTCGCAGCTTTTGAAGCTGATGTCCTTGTTGCCCATGCCGATGTAGATACCGTCGCGGGGGTTCATTTCATATTCCACGCCGTCGATGGTGATGATGCCCTTGCCGCCGATGTTGATGCAGCCCATCTCTCTTCTCTGGAGGAAATAGTCTGCCGCGAGCTCCTTGCCAGCTGAGAGCTTGAGCTCTGCATACACTGGCATGAAGCCGCCTGTGATGATGCGGTCAATGTGGCTGTAGACCATGCGGATGTTGTCTTTGGTGAAGAGATTGCTTATGTGGAACTCTTCTCTGAGTCTTTCTGTGGTATAGTGTTTCACATCTTTTGAGTTTGATGCGTTTCTGATTTCCAAGGTTTTCCACTCCTTTTTGATATATTTGCCGTAAACCTCAATCTGACTGAGAGCCGCCCATGAAAGTGGGAATGACACCTGAGTCAGCTTTTTGAGAATTATGTACTCGGTTTCTTTCTTTTCAGGAAGCACAACCTCCTGACCTGCCGCAATGCCGTCGAAATTGCCTGTGACGGTGGTGCCGTCGGAAAATTCAAAGTCGATGGCTTTCCAGTAGGTGTCGTGAGGGAAATCGGCTCTGAGATAGATGACGAGCTTTTCAACCTCTACCTTCTGACCGAAATCTATGCGATATTCGAGGTCATCTCTGGCGCCGCCTGCCCATGAGTTGTAGGGATATGCTCCGTGACCCTCATTTTGAGTGTTGCCGTCGATTGCATTGCGCTCAAAAAAGCAGGGATTGCCGCGTGTGACAAAGTTGGCGCTTGCATGGGGGAAGAACTTGACATCTCCGTGCAAATCGTGAGAGTTGAGTGCAATGTTGCGATGAGCATAAATCTCATCATCTTCTACCTCTCTTGCGCACATCACATGCTCACTGCCTGCAAAAGCACCTGGCGCATAGCCTGCAAGAAGCGCACCTGTGGGCACTTCAAAGATGAAGGACTTGTTGGGAATGTGAACTATACTCTCGCTCATTGTGGGGTCGAGCTTTATTGCCACAAATTCACCCTCGGTGATGTCCACTCTGATTTTGTCACCCTCGGCAAATTCGCCATTGTAGGTGACTGTGAGGTTTTTGCCTTGCTCCTTAAATTTGAGAAGGCCTTTTTTGTCAATAACCTTTAAGTAAATAATTGTTAACACCTCCGTATGTATATTGTTCCATACATAGTATATTATACTAAACCCCCATGCAAAAGTCAAGACGGCAATTGTGTTAATTAAATAACAAAGCTTTTTGGGGGATATTGCAGCATTTTTCACGCGAGAGATGTGTCAAAGCCTTTGAGAGCGCGGTGTGCAGAGCATTTCATTTTTGCAAAATCAGAGAGAAAAAAGATTTTCTTTTTGTGTTATCATATTAACACGAAAGGAGAATCATCATGAACAAAACCAACACTGAAAAATCCATGTCTGCGGGGTTTTATCAATTCCCCAGAGCGCTTTTTACCTCGCCAAAATATCAATCACTCTCGGCAGAAGCCAAATGCCTTTACATATTCATGCTCGACCGCTTGAGCGTGTCGCACAAAAACGGCTGGATAGATGACGGAAAGGTGTTTATATATTTCACACTGTCCAAGGTGGCGGAGTTTTTGGGAACGGGCCGCGACAAAGCCATCAAGACCCTCAGAGAGCTTGACATAAACGGCGGCATAGGGCTGATTGAGCGAAAGAGTCAGGGCGGCGCAAAACCAAACATCATATATATTTATCCCGTGCAAGACGGCGAAATTTTTTTGCCCGAAAAAGAGGTCGAAAAAAACGACCTCCAGCAGTCGGAAAATTCGACCGCCAGTGGTCGAAAAAATCTACCTCCAGAGGTCGAAAATTCCGACCCTAATTATAATAATATAAATTATAATAAAAATAATTATAATAAATCCAATCATATCCCGCGCCAAAGCGGGACAGATTGGATAAATGAGATTCAAAATTACGAAGAAATCATAAAATGTAATATCGAATATGATATTTTCAAAAATGATGCCGTCTATGGCAATTGGTTTCGGGAGACTGCCGACATCATCACAGGCGTGGTGTGCTCTAAATCAGAGTATGTGACCATTGGCGGTGAGAGCTATCCGCACGCTCTTGTGAAAGAGAGGTTTTTGGCGCTCAACTCAGAGCATGTGAAATATGTGTATGACGCGATGCGCCAATCGGCAAACCCCATACGCAACATCCGAGCCTACATCATCACCGCGCTGTTTCACGCAAAGGAGACCATGGGCAGTTGGTATGCTGCCAAGGTGTGGAGTGAGGTGGGGGGGTAAAAGCTCTACTGCAGATTACACATCCACTTTTCATCTGCAATCTCGCCTTCAAACACAACCATGTGCACCTTGCGAATGTTTAGCAAATCATCAAGCGGGTTTGCATCGAGCAGAACCAAATCGGCAGTTTTGCCGCATTCTATTGTACCAATCATATCATTTTCGACTATTTTTGAAGCGTTATATGTTGCCGTCTGAAGTGCCTGGTAGGTTGAAAGACCTACCTTTTGCAAAATGAGCAATTCGTCACACAAATCGCCCAGGGTGTCTGTGCCTGCACCGATTAAGATGCCTTTTTCGTGAGCTTTTTTGATGCTTTCAAGCTGAGGGTACACAACCTCATGGCATATGATGTCTGCAAGATAGGTGTTGCCGTTTTTTCTTTCTTTTTCGGCAACTTCCCCTATTCCGCTGGCTGTAGGCACATAGTAGATGCCTCTTGACTTCATTATGTCAAGAGCCTCGTCACTAAGGACGGCTCCGTGCTCAATTCCGTCAACTCCTGCCACAAGTGAATTCATAACGGGCAATGCACCCATAGCGTGAACTGTCACCTTTTTGTTGTGGCTGTGTGCCGCATCGCAAGCCGCTTTGATTTCAGGAGCGCTCAGCTCCGACCAGGCAGGATGCTCGTGCTCAGGCATGCCTCCTATACCGCCGCTTGCCATGACCTTTATGAAATCTGCACCGAGCTTTATCTCATGCCTTACCGCCTTGAGCACTTCATCACAGCCGTCAACCTCAACCGCACCCTTATAGCGATGGGTCTCATGTCCGCCCGTCGCAGCAATACCCATACCGCAGACATATAGTCTGGGACCATGGATAATTTGTTGCGAAATGGCATCTTTTAATGCAGATGCAGTGCGCCCCACCGAGCACAAATCCCTCAGGGTGGTGACACCGCAGGAAAGCTCATACCATGCATTTCTTGCCGCATATAAAATCCTGTGGAAATCAGAGCCGTTTTCAATCACGGGAGCGCCCTGACGGAATGAGTTTTGCGTTCTTGATACATTTCTTCTGTTTATATGCACATGCAAATTGATAAGCCCGGGAATAAGATATTTGTCATGGGCGTCAATTGTTGTTTCGTCACCTTTAAGCCCTGCTTGTATTTTTGTTATAATGCCGTCTTGCACCTCTACATCAGAGATATATGGC
>JAFYUA010000171.1 GCA_017549745.1 Clostridia bacterium
ACTGTGATGATGTAGCTCTTGCTTTTGTTTTCCACCTTTGTGACCCTGCCTACTCCAAACTCATATTGGGCATCGGTGCCATAAAGCCAGCCTTCGTAGATAGATGCCTCAGGCTCACCTGAGCCAAACGACGCCACCACGATGATGGTGTCAATATAGCCGTGAAATGCAGTGTCAAACACAAACACATCACCTGCACTGAGCTCTGCAAGGCTATCCTTGGTGCCCACAACCTTGGTTTCCGATTCGGTTGAAATGATGGTGGTGTGCACGCTGTCTTCCTCGCCTGCGATGCAGTAGGTGAGCTTTACGGCACTCTCGCCATCGTTGGTTATCACATTGGTTACAGAGTTTATGAGGATGAGGTCTTTCATGGGGTAGAGAGTGTAGAGGTGGTCAAGGGAATCGGTCTTGTCCTCTTCGGGATTTTCTTCGGGCTTGGCGGGAGCTTCAAAATCCTGCGCTCTTACCACAAGAGCCGCTATTTCGCCCCTTGTCACAGAGCCGTCGGCTCTGATGGTGCCGTCTTCATAGCCATTTATGATGCCATGCTTTGCAGCAGCGCCCACTCTTGCTGCCATGTCCTCGCTCACAGAGTCCCAATCGGCAAACATGTCTGATGCATCGGCATCTTCAAGCGAGAGCACATTTGCAAGTGCATATGCAATCTCTCCGCGTGTGGCGCTTGCATCGGGGCCAAATGCATCTGACGGAGCATAGAGCACATCGGCGCTCTTTGCTATATATTCCTGCGCCCAGTGGGCATCGATGTCATCAAAGGTTTTACCCTCTGCACCAAGCTCAAAAGCAATGCAGAGCATCTTGGCAAATTCTGCTCTGGTGACACTATCCTCAGGGCGGAAGCTGCCGTCTTCATAGCCGCCTATGACCTTTGCATCTGCAAGGCGGCTGATGTAGTCCTTTGCCCAGTGGTCTGAGCCTACATCGGGAAATGCAAATGCAGCAGCCGATGTGAAAACAAGGGCTGAAATAAGTATGCATGAAATTAGTTTTTTCATTAGCTATCATCCTTTCGGTGCAATTATACCACAAAAAGCACTGTTTTTCAATTCATATTTTTTGGCACCGCGTCATACAATCAAATGCACTAAATTTATGAAAGGGGTCAAAAACCATGACAGTGCCCACCGATGTTAACTATACAAGCCAGCTTACCAAAGAAATCATACACAGCCTCGCCAAAGAGTATCCGTTTGTATCGGTGAGCTCCATTGGCAAGAGCGTTATGGGAAATGACATATATGCGTTAAAGTGCGGCTATGGTGAAAAAAAGGTGTTCTTCAATGCTGCCCACCATGCAAACGAATGGATAACAACGCCGCTTCTTTTGAAATTTATGCACAGCTACATGAGCGCCTATGATGACAACACATACATTTGCGGCATAGACGCCAAGGAGCTTTTCATGAACACTACTCTTGTGTGCGTGCCGCTTGTGAACCCTGACGGGGTGGACCTTGTGAACGGTGCGCTCGATGAAAGCTCTCCGTTTTATCAAAAAGCAAAATCAATCAGCGCAAAATATGACCACATTCCATTCCCCCGCGGCTGGAAAGCCAACATTGATGGAGTCGACCTCAACCTCAACTACCCTGCAGGCTGGGGCAACGCAAAAAAAATCAAAAAGGAAAAAGGCATCGACTCAAACGCCCCCAGAGATTATGTGGGCACCTCGCCGCTTTGCGCGCCCGAGTCAAGAGCGCTATATGACCTCACTGTGGCAAGCGGATTTTGCCTCACGCTTTCATATCACACTCAGGGCAAGGTGATTTATTGGAAATATCTTGACTTTCTGCCGCAAAACAGCTATGAAATAGCCGAAACCTTAAGCAAAGCAAGCGGCTACGCAATAGAGGTGACACCCTCAGAATCGGGCTTTGCAGGCTACAAGGACTGGTTTATATCACACTACAATCTCCCTGGCTACACAATTGAGGCAGGCGAGGGCGAAAGTCCGCTGCCAAAAGAGCAGTTTGACACTATATATGAAGCAAACGAGCCGCTTTTGGTGTCGGCTCTTAATTTAGCATAGTAAAATTGCATAAAAATTTTTCGGTGGTTTTATACATATTGTACCCTCGCTAATTCACCACCACAATATATAGTGATTAATTTTAACGAAATGCACAAAAACTATTGACAAAACCAAAAAAAGGATATATACTGTAGTAGAATTATTTAATATGTTGTATAAAATTGGTATTTCGTGGTATTTTTCGAGCACGATGTGAGGTACACAGATGGCAAAAGGACGCATACATTCCATAGAAAGCATGGGGCTTGTGGACGGCCCGGGAATACGCACGGTTGTGTTTTTTCAGGGGTGCGCTCTGAGATGTCTTTTTTGCCACAACCCCGACAGCTGGGATTTTGCAGCAGGCAAGGAAGTCACCGCCGATGAAATCATCGCCAAGGTTCTGCGCTTCAGGCCATATTTTGAGCGAAGCGGCGGAGGGGTCACCTTTTCGGGCGGAGAGCCGCTTATGCAACCGAAGTTTTTGTTTGAGCTTCTTACCAAGTGCAGGCAGCATGGCATTCACACCTGTCTGGACACTTCGGGCGTGGGGCTTGGTGACTATGACGAAATCCTCAGCCTTTGTGACCTTGTGCTCTATGACATCAAAGCTCTCGATGGCGCAGATTATGAAAAAATGTGCTCGCTCAGTATAGAGCGCACCCATGAGTTTGCAGAGGCACTCAAAAGAATAAAGCCTGCCACAATAGTGCGTCAGGTGGTGGTGCCCGGCATAAATGATACCGACGAATACATGAGAGCACTCAAAGAATACATAGCCAAAGAGCTCCCGTTTGCACAGTCGGTTGAGCTGCTGAGCTTTCACAAAATGGGAGAGCACAAATACAAAAAGCTCGGCATCGCAGCGCCGCTTGCAGATACCGAGGCAATGGACAAAGAAAAAACACAGATGCTGTGTGATAAATACTTCAGTAAAGGAGAATGACTTATGGAGAATAGGAGAGAATTTGTCGGCGGATTATGGCAAACAGAGATAAATGTCCGCGATTTCATACAGAAGAATTACACGCTCTATGAGGGCACAGGCCGCTTTCTGGCAGGTCCTACCGAGAAAACCCAAAAGGTGTGGGACAGATGTGTTGAGCTTCTGGCCGAAGAACGCAAAAAAGGCGGCGTGCTCGATGTGGAGACCAAAAGAATCTCGGGCATATGCAATTTTGCACCAGGCTATATCGACAAGAAAAACGAAGTAATCGTGGGCTTGCAGACCGATGCCCCCCTCAAAAGAATGGTCAACCTCTACGGCGGCATGAGAATGGCTCAGCAGTGCCTTGATAAATACGGCTATGTGCTCGATGCCGACATTCATTCACACTTTGCTCAGTACCGCAAGACTCACAATCAGGGCGTGTTTGATGCATACACATCAGATGTGAGAGCTGCAAGAAGCGCAGGTCTGCTCACAGGACTTCCCGACGCTTACGGCAGAGGCAGAATCATCGGTGACTATCGCCGCGTGGCTCTCTATGGCACCGAGCGTCTCATCGAAGACAAGAAAAACGACCTTTTAAAGCTCGAAGGCAGATTGACCGATGGTACAATTCGTCTGAGAGAAGAAGTGTCTATGCAGATTCAGGCTCTTGCCGACATTGAACGCATGGCAGATACATACGGCGTAGATGTGCGCAAGCCTGCCATCTCGGCAAAAGAGGCTGTGCAGCATCTTTACATGGCATATCTTGCAGGCATAAAGGAAAACAACGGCGCTGCCACATCTCTGGGCAGAACATCCACATTCCTTGACATATACATTCAAAGAGACCTCGATGCAGGCATCATCACCGAGGCAGAAGCTCAGGAGCTCATCGACCAGCTCATCATCAAGCTTCGATTGGTGCGCCACTTGCGTACTCCCGAATACAACGAGCTCTTTGGCGGCGACCCCACATGGGTAACCGAAGCAGTCGGCGGCATTGGCCTTGATGGACGCCCCCTGGTTACAAAAACATCATTCAGATATCTGCACACTCTCATCAACCTGGGCACATCGCCCGAGCCAAACCTCACAGTGCTCTGGGACGAAGCCCTGCCCGATAACTTCAAAAAGTTCTGTGCAGAAATCTCCATCAAAACCGACTCTATCCAGTATGAAAGCGACACCGCGATGCGCCCAATCTATGGCGATGATTATGCCATTGCATGCTGCGTATCGGCAATGAGAATGGGCAAGCAGATGCAGTTCTTTGGTGCAAGATGCAACATTGCAAAGAGTCTGCTTTATGCAATAAACGGCGGCGTGGATGAAATCAGCGGCAAAAAAGTTGTGACCGGCATTGAACCTATCACCGACGAAGTGCTCGACTATGACAAGGTGTGGGCAAACTACAAAAAGGTGCTTGAATTTGTGGCAGGCATGTATGTGAAAGCCAACAACATCATTCACTTTATGCATGACAAATACGCCTACGAAGCAAGCCAGCTCGCTCTTCACGACACTGACCCCGAAAAGCTCATGGCATTTGGTATTGCAGGTCTCTCTGTTGCGGCAGACAGCCTCTCGGTAATCAAGTTTGCCAAGGTTATGCCCATCCGCAACGAAGACGGCTTGGCTATAGATTATGAAACAGTGGGTGAATTCCCATGCTACGGCAATGACGATGACAATGTGGATAGCCTTGCTGTGGATATTGTAAAAACCTTTATCACAGAGCTCAAAAAACACAAGCTCTACCGTGACGCAAAGCACACCCTCTCTGCCCTTACCATCACAAGTAATGTTATGTACGGCAAAAAGACAGGCTCCACCCCCGACGGCAGAAAGCTCGGCGAGCCTCTTGCCCCCGGTGCAAACCCCATGCACGGCAGAGACAAATCGGGCGCGCTTGCTTCGCTCAACTCGGTTGCCAAGATTCCCTACAAGGATGTGTGTCAGGATGGTGTGTCCAACACATTCTCCATCGTGCCCGATGCTCTCGGAAAGACCAAGACAGAGCGCGTGGCAAATCTTGTGAACATTCTCGACGGTTATTTCGTGCAGGGCTCTCAGCACCTCAATGTGAATGTTATGAACAGAGAGATGCTCATCGAAGCCTACGAAAACCCCGACAAATACCCCATGCTCACCATCAGGGTGTCAGGCTATGCAGTTAACTTCCACCGCCTCTCCAAGGAGCAGCAAAGAGAAGTTATATCGCGTACATTCCACGAAAGAATATAACAAAAAGCCAAACAAAAAAAGCGTACAAAATGAACTGAACCAATTTGTGCAGACAACACAAAAAAGCACACTATGGTAAGTTAATGGTGTTAAGCAACATACTGTCTTCGCAATTCATACGGAGTCAGTTTTGTTTTTAGTTGTATTCTTTCATTGTTGTAAAAATGTATGTATTCATCTATGAGTAGACGAGCTTCCTCATAAGTTTGCAACTTTGTTCGGTAAATACATTCTGTTTTAAGGATA
>JAFYUA010000172.1 GCA_017549745.1 Clostridia bacterium
AAGCTTATGTGCTCGATATTGTCTCACACAGCGAATTTCAGAATTTAAAACCAATAGCTGATGTTATAAATGACATTTCATATTTTGACCATAGTGATGCCGAGCTCATTAAATTTATGCGCCATCGATATTTCTGCTCTTATATTTCAGCCATACGATGCATGTTGCCACCGGGCGTTAATATGAAATTTGTAAATTACTATTCGCTTGCAAATGATGTGCCATATGAAACAATCAAAGAGTTTTGCGCAAAGTCTGTGGTAGCCGATAAAATCATAAGCTGTCTCAATGCCTATGGTCCAATGACGGAAGATGCTCTGAAAGCGGAAACAGGAAAGAATAATATCAAAACTTCCCTCAGGCTTTTGCAACAAAACGGATATATAATCGTTGACTGTCGCGGCAACGAGTCAATTTCTGATACCAAAAAGACCTTTGTTGAGCTTGCAATAGACCGAACAGAGGCCTTTTCTCTTATTGATTCAATAGTTCGAAAAGCTCCTGCCAGAGCAAGAGTTCTGGAGATTTTGTGTGATAATTATGACATGGAGCTATCTGAGCTTCTTGTGTGCGCTGAAACTTCAAAGTCTACTGTTGACGCATTGCACAAAAAAGGAGTCATCACATATCACAGTGTGGTGTGCAATACCTCGGAGATTACATATGATTCCTCATATGTCAAGCAAAAGCCTGAGCTATCAGCAATGCAGCAATCGGCAGTTGATGAAATTTCTCAAGGTATAAACTCCGGCAAAAAGTCGTGCTATTTAATCCATGGAGTCACAGGAAGCGGTAAAACCGAAGTGTATCTTTCCATCTTGGAGGAGACTATAAAAAGAGGCAAGGATGCTATTCTCTTGGTGCCCGAGATATCTCTTACTCCTCAGATGATTTCTCAGATTTTTGGGCGCTTTGGCGACAATGTGGCAGTTCTTCACAGCAGACTCACAGCCAAACAGCGATATAATGAGTGGTTCAAAATCAAAAACGGTGATGTGAAAATTGCAGTTGGAGCCAGGAGCGCAGTTTTTGCACCGTTTAAGAACCTGGGACTCATAATTGTTGATGAAGAACACGAAAGTACATATAAAGCGGAAATGTCACCCAGATATAACGCTATAGAAATAGCACGCTACAGAATTGACCGTGCTTCGGGCACTCTGGTTTTAGCAAGTGCCACTCCGCTGATAGATGATTATTTCAAAGCAGGCTTAGGCACATATCAACTCATAGAATTGCCTGAGCGAATAAACAAATCAGCACTACCCGAAGTTCAGATTGTTGACATGCGTTCAGAACTTGAGGACGGCAATGTAAGCATTTTTAGCAACGCTCTTAAAGATGAAATTAACAAATGCCTCTCGAAGAAAGAACAAATAATATTGTTTTTGAACAGGAGAGGCTTTTCGGGCTTTGTTTCGTGCAGAAGCTGCGGCTATGTGATGAAATGTCCGAGATGCAATGTAGCATTGACATATC
This sequence comes from Clostridia bacterium, assembly GCA_017549745.1. Classification (GTDB taxonomy): domain Bacteria; phylum Bacillota; class Clostridia; order UMGS1810; family UMGS1810; genus RGIG1828. Next base: position 1,480 of record JAFYUA010000172.1, read on the forward strand.
ACAAAAGTGTGAACAAAATGGTTTGTCATTATTGTGACTATAAAACCTCACTGCATGACAAATGCCCGTCGTGCGGCAACAAGCACATCCGTTTCTTTGGCATTGGCACAGAAAAGATTGTGGAAGAGCTCACTAAGCTTTACCCTGATGCCAGGATTTTGCGAATGGATGCCGACACCACAGCAGGCAGAATGGCACATGAAAATGTGTTGAATCATTTTAGAAATGGTGATGCGGATATTTTGGTTGGCACTCAGATGATAACCAAAGGGCTCGACTTTGACAATGTCACTTTGGTTGGAATAGTTGCTGCTGATATGAGCCTCAACATAGATGATTATCGCGCTTGCGAGAGGACTTTTGATTTGATAACTCAGGTTGTAGGCAGATGCGGCAGAGCTTCCAAAAAGGGCAAGGCAATTGTGCAGACCTATAATCCCGATGATGAGACAATTGTGCTCAGTGCCATGCAGGATTATAAGAAATTCTACGATGAAGAAATATCGGTCAGAAGAATGCTTGAGTATCCACCATTCACAGAGTTTATCAAGGTGCAGTTCAGCGGAGCTGACAAAAACAAGGTCTATGCCCTGGCACAGCGCTTTTGGCAAAGCGCCAATGCTATATGCGAACACACTGAAAGTGCAAGGCGTATATATCCACTTGCAGAGTCACCACTTTTTAAACTCAATGGCAAGTTCAGATATCGTTTTATGATTAAAACACCATACAAAAGAAATTTTTATGATGCATTGAGAGATGTATATGACAAATACATCGCCAATCGTGACGATGTGAATATAACAATAGATGTTAATCCGAATAATTCTTATTAACAGGAGGACAATATGGCTATCAGAACAATACGCGAACTTGGAGACGAGGTTTTGCGAAAAAAATGCAGAGTTGTAGAAAAAATTGATGATAGAATACTCGTTTTGCTCGACGACATGGCTGACACACTTTATGATTCAAATGGGGTAGGGCTTGCTGCACCTCAGGTGGGAGTGCTCAAAAGAATAGCTCTGGTTGATGTTGGCGATGGTCTCATTGAGCTTATTAACCCCGAAAT
>JAFYUA010000173.1 GCA_017549745.1 Clostridia bacterium
CAGCCACAATTTTATCACTATCAACCATTGACTTTTGACCTGCTTTATATACCTTTTGCTGATTCTCGGCTATTGTTGAAAGTTTTTCTGCAGTGTTCACTCACTCACCCCCAAAAGAGAGTTTTGTATGGCAAGAATACCATCGAGTGCCAGGTCAATTTCACCAATCTGACCCTGAATCAAAGCTATGCTGTTTTGGTGAGAATTGAGGATTTGGGTGTGAGATGTGTTTTCTTTCTCAAGTAATATAAGCTTTTCATTGCAAGTCTGGCTCTCCTGTTCAAGAGTGTTTATTCTGCCTGAGTGGTTATTGATTGTGGTTTTATTTGATGCAATCCCCTTTGAATTGGTTGTGATTTTCTCGTCTAAAGCTTTTGCATTGGCGATGATGTCCGCCACATTTTGAGAAAGCTTTTCAAAGGCTGACTTATCCGTCTTGGTGCCGAGCATTGTCATGATAGTGGTGGCAAAATTGGGGTCATCACCAAGTGCTGCGGAAAGCTCGCCCAAAGTGTTCAGAGTCTCAGGAGCTGATGCCACAAGGGCGGCTATTGCCTGAGCCACTGCTCTGCCGCTTTGGGCATTGGTGCTTAATTCGTTGTAGAGTGTGTCCACCACAGGAGTGCCCGAGAGGTCAGAATATGCACCACTGAGAGCAACAGCTGCAAAGCGCGGCTTGTTTCTTATAAAGGCATCGGCATTTTCGTCATCTTCATGCCAATCGCTTTGCACATTGACCTGAGCACCCTGCTCAAGCCCTGCGAGCTTTTGCTTTTCATCGTCACTAAAGCTATTGGCAGAAAGTCCCATGCCCTCCTCGGCATCCACCTTTGTGCGCTCAAATTCTTCAACCATATTTTTTATGGCGTCAGACTGAACCAAAAGCCTTGTGAGCAGGTTGGGATATGCGCCCAAAAGTTCGGCACTATAGTCAGTGGTGCTGATACTCTCGGTTACAATGAGCCTGCCCTCTTTGGAATACCATATGGAATCTATGCTCTCTCCGTTTTGCTTGTAAGCAGCAATTTGATAGATAACCACGCCACTGTCGGCAGTTATGTTTGCGCCGATATTCCACAAAAGGCTCGTCTCGCCCGTGGCAGGGTCGGTCTCTTTGATAAGATTGGTGCCATCGGTGTTGATGACCTGCACATGACCATCAATATCAGTTATTACGACGAGTGTGCAGTCATCAAAATTTTTGCCGAGCAAAAATTTTATTTTATCAAAGTTGTCGGTATACTGCCCAATCTGTGGCGAAGCAGTGTCGATGCCGCTTTGCGCACTGATTATGCAGCAGCCGTCTGTGATTTCATTCATTGCTTTTCCTCCTTATTAAACTAACATTTTCAGGATACGACCTTGCAAGAAGAGCATAGCCTTTGAGCAGTGTGTCTATAGCTATCATCGCTTTGTCAAAGTCGGCACTATTTGTGTCAAAGCAGATGTGACACCACCCTCCGCCATATGACGAGCGAAAGCCCGAAAGCTTCATCGCGCCCAGAGCCTCCATGGCGGTATAGGTGAGCATAGACACTGCGCAGCAGCAAAGGTCCATGCCGTTGATTCTGCCTGCATCGCAATGCCCCATTACTGTGAGGTCGGCTTTGCCGACTGAGTGCTCATAGCAAACCTGCGTCATTTGCCCAGTCTCCTTGCTGCCTCGGCGAGTGTGGCTCTGCCGGGTAGAGTGTGCCTGTAGGCTCTGGTCATATAGCTCTCGTCACCACTGGGCTGTGCAGCTTCAACGGGCACACTCTCGCCTGATAGGCGCGAAGCATTTGCCTTTATCTTTTCCATGATTTTTTCCCTGCCTTCAAAATTCATCATTTCAAGACACAAAAGCGCCTGGTCTGCCATCTGAGGGTTGAACATGCCAAGGTTATAAAGTTCCTTTGCAAGCTCGTTTTGCGCAGAGGTTGAAAAGGGGTTATCTTTTTGGCTCGACACCACAATGTCAAATATGGGCTTTCTCATTGCAAAGCCATCACCGCCTGCAAGAGCACGCTTTTCATAGAGAATGTCATTGCTAAGGTGCGAAAATTGCACATCACTTGCCCCGCCGCTTATGCGGAAGCATCGAGGCTCGTCATAGAACTGGCGAAGGAGCTCTATGATGAGATAATTCACCCTGCGAAAAGCCCTGTAGGAGCTTTTTATCATATCTCTTGAGAGCTTGCTGCCTGCCTCCTGCAGTGCGGCAATGGCACTTGCGGCGGTCACGCCTGCAGCTGTGCCACCCTGCGAAACATCGCGGTTGCCCGAGGTTTCTTTGAGCTCGTCGATTTTTTGATTGAGCAGTGCAATCACACTGCCGTCGAGCTGCGACACCTGAATTTCGCGGATATTGCGCTCGTCAAGGCTTCCCGATGTGTGCACAAATTCTTTGGACCAGTCGGCAAATTCTTCTTCGTTGATGCCTGCATTGTCGGATATGAAAAATCTGCGTCTGCCCGATTGGAGTGCGTTTTTTAAAATAATCTGATTGAGCTTGTCGATATACATCTGCACATTTTTCATGATGTCGATGTAGCCAAAGCCGCAAGGAGTGCCCTCGTCGGAAAACAGGACATCAAACACAAACGGATACTGACCGTGGTCATAAAATCCCCTCTCCAGAAGAAGCGGGTCATTTTCAGAAGCATAGAGCACAGTGTCATTTACAAATTTGCAATAGTGCACCACCTGACGGCCGTCTATGTTCTTTTTGTAGTACCAGTCCACCACGGCGCTTTTGCCCTCGGTGTCTACTGTATCATCATATATGTAGCGCGCCACATCGATGCTTGCGCCCGAAAGCTTGCCGCAAAGCTCGGGGTATTTGCTGCAAAGCACCTCGTCGGATTCAAGCTCTACAGTGAACACATTGCGGCTGTCCTGAATGTCCTTGATGCCGCTTTCCCAGAACATATTGAGAATGTCAATCTGCTTTATATCCACATCGCCTATGCCGCCCCAAAGAGAGTTGTTCCAGAATATGCCATAGCAGCCTGTGCCTGTTTTGAGTTTGTACC
>JAFYUA010000174.1 GCA_017549745.1 Clostridia bacterium
CTTATATAAATCGTAGTTGCGGTCGGTGGGCAAATAGCTCACGCCGCGTTTCTTCTTCCATATCTGAATGGGGAAAATGGGAGTCTCGCCGTTGCCTACGCCGCGGTAGGTGGAGTTGAGAATCTCACGAATGACGCATCTGCCCTCTGCTGAGGTATCGGTGCCATAGTTGATGGAGGAAAACACAACCTGATTGCCGCCGCGTGAATGAATGGTGTTCATATTGTGAATGAACGATTCCATCGCCTGATGCACACGGTTTACAGTCATGTTCATGGCATGCTGAACATATCTTTCCTCGCCCGAAAGGTCATCGAGAGGACGATTGATATAATCCTCGACCTCTTTGCTTTTATATGCCGAAAGGTCTTGGGCGGTGAGCTTTTCGACCTTTTCGAGTTCTTCTATAAATGTGTAGCGCACAAAAGGTGCCATGTAGAAATCAAAAGCAGGTATAGCCTGACCGCCATGCATTTCGTTTTGGATTGTTTCCATTGATATACAAGCAATTATTGCAGCAGTCTCAATCCTCTTGGCAGGGCGTGAAGAGCTGTGGCCCGAATGGAAGCCATCTTTGAGAATGTGGTCAAGAGGATGCTGGAGGCATGTGAGAGACTTGGTGGGATAGTAGTCAGCATCATGAATGTGGATATAGTTGCTCTTGACATAGTCCTTGGAGGTATCGGAAAGAAGCATATCAAGAACAAAGGGTTTTGAGCTTTCACTTGCAAATTTCATCATCATGCCTGCAGGGGTGTCGGTGTTCATGTTGGCATTTTCTTTGGTGACTTCGTTTGCAATGGTGTTTACAATACCCATGTATGTGTCATATGTGTGGCGGCCGCGGGCGATGTTGCGCTTTTCGCGATACAAAATATATGCCTTTGCCACATTTTTATACTGAGATTTCATGAGCTCAACTTCGACAAGATTCTGAATTTCCTCAACGCTTACAACATCATTGTCAAGATTATGTATCTTCTCGGCAATTTTGTCGGCATATTCCCTATCATTAACAAACTCATGATTCATAGCCTTGAGCACGGCGTTAACGATTTTGTCCTTATCAAAATTTTCAATTCTGCCGTCTCTTTTTCTTATTGTGCTTACCATATAAATTACCTCCCAAAACACAATATATAGTGTCAACAATATATATTTAACCATATATAATGTAAAATGTCAATATATGTTATATTAAATTATTATTACAAAAAATCACACTAAAAAGACGGCTGCACAAAGTGCAACCGTCTTGAAGATTGGTTTAAATTTGAAACAAATTAATATTAACCCTTTACAGCGCCAATCATAACACCTTTTACAAAGTATTTCTGAATGAAGGGATATACACAAAGAATAGGAAGTGTAGCAACAATGATGGTTGCAAACTTGATGTTTTCTGCCATACCCATGCTGTCTACAGCGCCTTCACCGGTGTTAACCTGTTCCTGAATAAGAATGGAACGAAGAGCGAGCTGCAGCGGAATTTTTTCTCTGTCTTTGATATAGAGGAGAGCGTTGAACCATGAGTTCCAGTGAGCAACACCGTAGAAGAGAACCATAACGGATACAACCGCTTTGGAAAGAGGAACGATGATGTGCCAGAGAACATGCATGTCATTACCACCGTCAACCTTAACTGATTCTTCAAGGCTTCGCGGAATACCATCAAAGTTGGTACGCATAACGATGGTGTTGTACACACTGATAAGACCGGGAACAATGAGCGCGAGGAGCGAGTTCTCCAGGCCAAGAATCTGAGTGTAGACAATGTATGTAGGGATCATACCGCCACCAAAATACATTGTTATGAGCATCATCCATGTGAGGAAGTTGCGGATAGCAAACTCTCTTCTGGTGAGAAGGAATGCTGCAAGAATTGTGAAGATAAGGTTGAGAACTGTTGCAGTTACAACGACAAAGATTGTAACCTTATAACCTGTGAGAATGAGGGGGTCGGCAAGAACCTTCTTGTATGCACCCAAGCTGAAGCCCTTGGGCCAGAGCATGAGCGAAGAGGTGTTACCTACGATGTCCTTGGAAAGTGAACAGGTTACACAATACCAGAACGGATACAGACAGATGAATATCATCACTGCCATGAACAATATGTTGAAAACATTGAAGACTTTTTCTCCAATACTTGGTTTATATACCATTGTGTGTTATCCTCCTTCTTAGAACAAGCCGCTGTCTGTGACTTTTTTGGAAATGGTGTTGGTTATGGTCAGGAACAGAATGTTAACCAGTGAAGTCAATATACCAACTGCTGATGAGAAGGAAATATCGTTTCCTTCTCCGAGACCTCTTTCATATACATATGAAGAAAGAACTCGGGAAACGGATTTGGTATAGGAGTTCTGAAGAAGAATAACCTTCTCGTAACCAACCGAGAGAACCTGACCCATTCTCATGATAAAGAGAATAACGATGGTGGAAGCAATGCCGGGGATTGTGATGTGCACAATCTGTTTCCACTTGCCGGCACCGTCGATAACGGCTGCTTCGTAAAGCTCCTGGTCAATGGCACTGAGGGCTGAAATGTAGATGATACTGCTCCAGCCAACGCCCTGCCAGATACCGGAACCTACAAAGATGGTACGGAAAGCGCCGGGCTCTATCATATAATTCTTTCTTGTGCCTGTGAAGAGGCTGATGAAGGAAGTGATGATACCGTCTTCATCGAAGAATCTGATAATCATACTACAGATAACAACCATGGAAATAAAGTGAGGAAGGTATGTAACTGTCTGAATGATTTTTTTGTACTTGAGATTTTTTATTTCATTGAGCATCAATGCAAAAATGATAGGTGCAGGGAATGAGAAAAGAATCTCATAGAAGCTGATGAGCAATGTGTTTTTGATAACAGGCCAGAAAAGCTTACTCGTAAAGAAACGATAGAAGTTTTCAAGACCGTACATATCTGCCCACGGACTTTCAAATACACCTTTTGCAAGCTTGAAATCCTGAAATGCTATAACAAGACCGAACATCGGCAGATAGCAGAACAGAAGGAAATAGACAATTACAGGTATCGCCATGAGATAGAGCAAGAAGTTGCGTCTGAGCTCATCACCGATACGAGCGCCTAATCCAAGCTTTTTGTTAGAATTAATACTTTGTTCTTTCACTATAACGCCCTCCAAAACAGTAATATGTATATAATATGCATCTTAATAAGTGAGACATATTACATGATGCGACATTATTCGAAGCTGATACACAAAGGTGTTAATATCACATCTAAATACTACTATATTATATATGAAACTTTTACAAAAATCTATAGACAAAATGATATTTGTGTGGTATAATCTGATACAATTAGTGATTTTTTATAAGGAGAAAACCCCAATGGAGCAAAAAAACAATGTAAATTATAAGCTTATTGCATCGGGAGAGTTTGCTTTGGAGGCAATATCTGTCAATCACAGATATGTTACTCCGCCCAATACATACTTAAGATATGCCAATGAGCATCGTCACGACAGGATAGTGTGTGTGGTGGCGGGCGAATGCAGATTTGACATATTCAACGATAACCCCATCATAGCATCGGCTGGCGATGTGGTGTATATTCCATACAACATTGCCTACAGGACAGAATGGCTCGGTGAGGCAAGAGGCGAGGTATATTCTATAAACTACATTATGAACGATATCCTTTCACGCCAGATTACCATATGCCCTGAAATCCACCTCTTTGACGCATGCGACAACAACCTTACCAAGGGGCTTTTCAGAGAGTGTTTTCACATATTCAGCGAAGAAAGCTACGGATATGCACTCAAATGCAAATATACCTTTCTCAAGCTTTTGCACACCATAATCTGTGCTGAAAATGAACAGGCTCACTCAAAGGTTGGCAGAGCAATAAAGTTTATTGAAGCAAATTATCTTGACGAAATTCCCGTGGCAGAGCTTGCGCGAATGTGCAATCTGGGAGAGTGTATGTTCCGCCGAAGCTTTAAAGCCGAGACGGGCATATCCCCCCTTAAATACCGCAACCGCTACCGAATACTCAAAGCTTATGACATGCTGGTGTCTGAGTCATGCTCGGTTGCAAGGGCGATGGAGCTCACAGGCTTTTATGACGCTTCATATTTCAACAAAACCTTTAAGGCATACATAGGAAAAAGCCCGTCAGAAATCAAGAAACATAAAGGATAGCCGTCGCAGTGTTATTCGAACTCAAGCTTTAATTGCAAGATAAATTATTGTTTATCATTATAAAAGATTTTTCAAAGGGGAGAATCTCTCCCCTTTGTAACCCCTCTTTGCCGCTGAGTTTTGAAATGGATTTTTATCAAAAATCTATGCACGCAGCGACGCACAAAAATCATTTGTGCCGCTGCTTTTGCCGTCTGCAATATATGGAATTGTTTATATGCAGACGGCAAAGCATACAGATTTTTTCAAAAAATTATTCCATTTCAAAACAATGCGGCGGTTTGGTAAGTGTTAACAAGTGCGCAAAGTGTACAAAACAGTTGTTATAAATTTTGCTCAAATTAACACTTGGGCGAAATGCCGCCTGTTTAATAATCGGTAAGAATTTTGAAAAAAACTATAGCGTGCAAGCGCATACACAAAAACAGCTTCCGCTGATGTATGCGCTTGCAGCAACGGCGCAAATAGCTTTTGCGCGTCGTTGCGTGCGCATGGCTTTTGAAAAATTCCCGAATTATTAAACTCAGCGGCTAAAGGGGGTGTCAAAGGGGGAAAATATCCCCCCTTTGAAAAATTGCTAAACAATAATTTATAACAGGTCGGATTACTCTCTTTCGGTTAACAACAAAAAACCTTTCTCGATTTGAGAAAGGTTTTTGTTGTTATTCATTCCATTTGAAGCTTCCCGAAAGAAGAGTCACCTTGTCGGAGTCGACTGTGAGAAGTCCGCCGTCGGTGTGGCCTGTTTTTTCGGTGTCATCTTCAAAAATCACCTTACATTCACAGCTTAGCACCGAAGTGATGAAAGGGATATGCCCTGCCATGACGGCAAGGTCACCATTGGCACCGCGAAGCGACAAAAACGAAGCCTGCCCGTCAAATGCATTGCCGTCGGGCGATGAAATTATGAGTCGGTAGGTGTTCATTGCGACACCTTCTTTGCCTTGGCAACTGCTTCGTCGATTGTGCCCACAAAGAGGAATGCAGACTCAGGAAGGTCATCGTGCTTACCTTCGATGATTTCCCTAAAGCCGCGTATGGTCTCAGACAGAGGAACATATGTGCCCTCAATGCCTGTGAATTTTTCAGACACAAAGAAAGGCTGCGAAAGGAAACGCTGAATCTTTCTGGCACGCTGAACAAGGAGCTTGTCATCATCGGAAAGTTCATCCATGCCCATGATGGCTATGATGTCCATGAGTTCCTGATAGCGCTGAAGTATCCTCTGAACCTCACGGGCAACCGTGTAGTGCTGCTCGCCGAGAACCTCAGGAGAGAGAATACGGCTGGTGGATTCAAGCGGGTCAACTGCGGGGTAAATACCC
>JAFYUA010000175.1 GCA_017549745.1 Clostridia bacterium
GCATATGGCTTCGACCGCTTGCTCATGCTCCTTGACGGTTGCGACTCCATCCGCGATGTGATTGCATTCCCCAAGGTGCAGAATGCATCGGAGCTTATGACCAATGCGCCCGACATTGTGGATGCAAAGCAGCTCGACGAGCTTGGCATAGCTATAGTAAAGAAAGAAGATTAAAGTTGATTTAGCTTTTCGTGGCAACATTTGAGTACGGTTTAGAAATTGCATTTTCTCAATATGCACCTTGCAACATCAATTACAATTGCGGGTTGCAAGGTGCAAGCCGAGCCTCGGCTGAGTGCCGAATGCGAGGCGGTATTGGCAAGAAAATGCAATTTATAAACAGGAAGTACTCAATCAGTTGCTTAGAAAAGCTAAACAACTTTCGTATATCATATTCAATTCATAATGAAAGGATTTTTCATATGATAGAAATCAAAAATCTCACCAAGAAATATGGCTCCAAGACAGTTCTTGATGACATAAGCTTCACTGTGGAATCGGGCGAAATCCTCGGTTTCCTCGGCCCCAACGGTGCAGGCAAAAGCACCACCATGAACATCATCACGGGCTACATTTCGTCCACTTCGGGCTCTGTGTGCATCGACGGCATCGACATCATGGACGACCCCAAAGCCTACAAAAAGAAGATTGGCTACCTGCCCGAGCTTCCGCCTGTGTATCTTGACATGACGGTTATGGAATATCTCGAATTTGTGTGCGGCATCAAGGATTGCGACACCTCGTGCATCGACACCATTCTCGAAGAGGTCAGAATCACCGATGTAAAGCATCGCCTCATAAAGAATCTTTCCAAGGGTTATCGTCAGAGAGTGGGCATTGCTCAGGCTCTCGTGGGTGACCCTGAGCTTCTTATCCTCGATGAGCCCACAGTGGGTCTTGACCCCATGCAGATTATTGACATCCGCAATGTAATCTCTGAGCTTGGCAAAAAGAAGACTCTTTTCATAAGCTCTCACATTCTCTCTGAAATCAGTGCAGTGTGTGACCGAGTGCTCATCATCAACAAGGGCAAAATCGTTGCCGAAGACACTCCCGATAACCTCGCCGCACTCGTTTCGGGCAAAAATCAATATGTTGCTCGCATCGACGGTGCCAGAGAGGACATCGAAGCAGTGCTTTCGTCGCTTTCGGGCATCGAGCGCTTTGAGTGCAAGGGTGTGGGCGAGGAAAACTGCCTCGACTATATCATCTATGCCAAAAACGGCGCCGATATCCGCCGCGAGCTTTTCCGCGAGATTGCCGCCAAAGACATGGCAATCCTTATGTTTAAGTCATATGATATCTCCCTTGAGGATATTTTCATCACTCTCACTGCAAAGGAAGGGGGCAATGAACAATGAACGCAATCATCAAAAAAGAACTCCGCATATATTTTAACACCCCAATAGCATGGGTGTTTATTGCGGTGCTTGTGTGTGTGGGTTCTATTCTTTTCACTATCTTCAACCTCTTTGCGGCAAGCTCTGCCATCGGCGTGGTGTTTTCGCTTCTGCCGTGGGTGTTTGTGGTGATGACTCCGCTTCTCACCATGCGCCTTGTGGCTGAAGAGCGAAGCCTCAAGACCGACCAGCTATTGCTCACAGCACCGATTAGCGTGTCGGCAATCGTGTGGGGCAAGCTCATTGCCGCGCTCATAATCTTTGGCATATCCATAGCCATTATGCTCATGTATCCCATAATACTCGAATTTTATTCCGATGTTGACTGGGGCACTGTGTTCACCAACTTCCTCGGCTTTTTCCTGCTTGGTGCCTCGCTCATATCCATCGGCCTTTTCATCTCATCACTCACCGAAAACCAGTTCACCGCCGCCATCATCACCATAGCTGTGCTTCTGGCAATGTTTCTGGTTTCGTCATTCAATGAGACCTCGGGCTTTGCTATCCTCGACGCTCTCATTGGCATGCTCAAGATAACCCGCCGCTTCGACGGCTTCTACACAGGCTTTATCAACCTGACCGATGTGCTCTATTATGCAAGCATCATTGTGGTGTTTGCACTGCTCACCATCTATCGCATAGAAAAAAGAAAAATAAAGTAGGAGGGATTTGCCATGAACAAAAAAAGAAAATATGCATATGCGGCAATGACCTCTGCTGCACTTGCCATTGCAGTTATAATCATATTAAACCTCATAGCAGTTGTGGTGGCTGACAAAATAAGCCTCAGCCTTGATTTCACCAAGGGCGGCATACTTGATTTTGACCCCAAAACCCACGAGGTAATCTCAGAACTCGACATGGATGTGCGCATCATATCGCTCATTCCTCAGGGTGATGTCAACCGCGAGATGGTACAACTCGATGAAATTCTCAAAAAATATGACACCCTCTCTGACCGCATTACCTATGAGCGCGCCGATGCTCAGAAAAACCCCGCGCTTCTGACAAGCTACAAGGTAAACGGCGAGCCTCTCACCGATGGCTACAACATCATTTTTGAAACAGACCGCATGAACACCGTGGTGAGCGTCAATGACATGATAATCATGTACAAAGACAACACCAACGATGCTATCCTTTCGGGTGCTCTCAAGGCAGAACACTATTTCACCTCGGCACTTCTCAAGGTCACAAAGGGCAGTGACATCAATGCATATGTGACCACAGGCCACGGCGAAAAATTCGACTCCGAAGATTTCAAGGCGGACATTCTCCCCGCAACAGGCTATATGTTCCATGATTGGCAGATTATGTCCGACCCCGTGCCCGACAATGCCGACATCGTGGTGATTGCAGGCCCCAAGACCGACTATTCGGCTGATGAAATCAATAAGCTTGCAGAGTTCATGTCAGATGGCGGAAGTCTGCAGGTGTTCCTCGACCCCACCACCCCTGCGCTCGAAGGTCTTTTTGGCTTTCTCACAGAATGGGGCATAGAAGTGGGCAATGGTTTGGTTGGTGATGATGACACATCACACTACGCCAAATACAGGACCACTCTCATTCCCGACATCGAGCAAAACGACATGACCGAGACCATTTCCTATGACAACACACGCGCCATCTTCCCTGTTGCAAGACCTGTGACGGCTAAGAACAAAAACGACATCACAGCCTACACTGTGGCATCAACATCAGAGAGCGGCTATGTCAAAAATGACATCTATTCGGTGTATGATGTGTTTGAAGCGCTCGATACCAAACAGGCGAGCGACATCGCAGTGATGGTCACACGCCCCAGCTATGACGGCAAACCGCCCAAGCTCTTTGTGTCGGGCTCGGTTGCATTTTTGGAGGTGCGCTCCAACACCAATTTCTACACAGGACTCATGGCTTCAATGACCGACCAGCCATATTCCATATATATCCAGCCCAAAAACATTGTTCAGGCAAGAGTGGCAATCAGCCAGAGCACAATCTATGTGTATTCATTCATTGTCATCATTCTCATTCCCGTTATCATTCTTGCATGCGGCTTTGTTATCTGGATTAAAAGGAGACACCTGTAATGAACAAAAAGAAGATTATCATTCTTGCGCTCGCCCTCATAGTGCTCCTTGGTGTGCTTGCCCTTGTGATGGCTCTGCCCGATTCTGGCGACCAAAGCGATAATTCAGGCAGCACTCAGACTCAGGACTATAATGAAGAAGCCATATACACAGTGTCGGTAGATAGTGTAACAAGTGTTACAATTTCATACTCAGGCGAGCTCTACACCCTCACCAAAAGCACCGACGGCTGGATTTGTGCCGACAAGAGCGAGGTGGGAGTGAGCCAGTCGAGGGTTACAAGCCTCATGACGGAGCTTTGCTCTGTGCGCTACACCGACAAGCTCGACACATCCAAGGTAACCCCTGCCGATTGCGGCATCACCGATGCAAGCGACTATGTGAGCTTTGAAAGCGAGCTCGGCACACTTGTCATCACTCGTGGCAATGATGTTGCCGATTCTGACCTTTGCTATGTGATGACAAGCCTTTCAGATGACATCTACATGGTAGAGCGCGAAAGAGTGTCATTGATGTTTGCACCCTTTGATGACTACCGCAATGACACTATTGCGCGCATCGACTTTGAAAACATCACCGCCATAAAATATCAGAGCCCACAGTGCAGCTTTTCGCTCACCAAGGGTGAATATAACTTAGAATCGGGCAACTATTATGCATGGAAAATGACCTCGCCCATAGCCGTGCTTGCGCGCGACAGTGAGGTAGACTCAAAGCTTATTTCGCCCATTGCAACCATGAAGGTGGATGACTATGTGAGCGATAGCGGTGACTTTGCGTCATATGGTCTTGGTGACAAGTCCGCCCATGTGACCTACACCGATGCCAAGGGCAAAACTCAGACGGTGTATTTCAGCAAACCCATAAACAATCAATACTACATCAGCGTTGATGACTCTGGGAGCATCTATGCGGTTTCACCATCGGCGGCGCCGTTTGCATCACTTGCCCTCATCGACATTGCCGACCGTCAGCTCTATCTCACCAAGCAATCCAATCTCAGTGCCATCACAATTGATGGTATCAAGACATATAAGCTAAAGTTTGACGATGACGGCTCCATTGCCATAGACGGCAAGGTCTCAGACTCCGACAGTGCATCGCGCGAGATTTTCTCCAATGTGTGCGGCCCTCTTGCCGATGGCATCAGCACTGCCCCCATGGGCGCTGCAGTGCTCACCATGAGATTCGAGCTCGAGGATTCATCATCTGTGACTCTCACATTTGCCGACCACGACGAAAGATATTATGCCGTGGCAAAAGACGGCAAACCTCTCTATACCATCTTAAAGAGCAAGCTCGACACCATGTTTGGTGTGCTTGATAAATATAAGGGGTAATATATATGGC
>JAFYUA010000176.1 GCA_017549745.1 Clostridia bacterium
CCACTCAACATTTTGGGCGAGGTAGCAACTCCTGTGTCCATGGCTTTCCGTCACTACGGAAATGTTCTTTCGGGCACGGTAATAGCAGTGCTCATTGCGTCTGCTCTTCAGGGGCTGTCATCAATTCTTCTTGGTTGGTTGCCAGGTGTGCTTGGTGAAATCCCGTTTTTGCAGGTGGGTATTCCGGCAATTCTGTCACTTTATTTTGACATTTTCAGCAGCTGCATGCAGGCATATATTTTTGCAATGCTCACCATGCTTAATGTGGCAGGAGCTTTCCCTGCGGAAGAATACGAAAAAAGAAAACAAAAAAGACTTTTGAAAAAATCAGTAAACTAAAAAATATAATTTTGGAGGAATTATCATGGAAATCGCTATTGCTATAGGTATTATTTTAGGTTGTTGTGCACTTGGTGCAGGTGTTTGTATGGGTATAGGCGCTATCGGCCCTGGCGTCGGCGAAGGTAACGCCGTTTCAAAGGCATGTGAAGCAATTGGCCGTCAGCCCGAGAGCAAAAGTGCAGTAACATCAACCATGATCATGGGTTGTGCTATCGCCGAGACCACTGGTATTTATTCTTTGGTTGTTGCAATCCTTCTTATTTTTGTTGCACCTAATCTTATGGTGGATATCCTTAAAGAAGCAGTTAATCTTCTGTAATCATTGGAGTGGACACTATGCAATCATTGGATATTATATCAGTTAATTTATGGCAGATTTTGTTTTCATTGGCAAATCTTGTTATAATATTTTTGATAGTTAAGAAATTCCTTTTCAAACCTGTCAACAACATGCTTGCCAAAAGGCAGGCAGAGCTCGATGAGCGCTATAGTGCTGCCGACGAGGCAAAGGCAAACGCTCTTCGTGATGAAACATATTGGAAAGAAAAATTGGAAAGCGCGGATCTTGATGCCGATTCAATCATCAAAAATGCTGCCGACACCGCAGCCAGACGCAGTGACAAAATCATCACTGATGCCAAAGTTGAAGCAGACGGCATCATTCGTCAGGCGCGCTCCGAGGCTGAACTCGAACGCAAAAAAGCCATCGACGGCATCAAAAAAGAAATTGTTGATGTGTCGGCGGCTCTTGCAGAAAAAATGCTTTCGCGCGAAATTAATGTTGATGACCATCGCAGCATAATAGATTCCGTTATTGAAAATATAGGTGATGACAATGACTCAAATGAGTAAAGAATATGCCTCGGCTCTTTTTATGCTTGCGTCAGAGGAGGATTGCCGCGAGTCGGTTGCCGATTCGCTTTCGGTTATGACGAAGGTGTTCAGCCAAAGTGACGGTCTTGAAGAACTGCTTTCTTCACCCGCCCTTTCCAAAGATGAACGCCTTGCAATAATCGACAGTGCATTTTCATCGCTTCATGAATATGCGCTCTCTTTCCTCAAGCTCCTTTGCGAAAAAAATCTTGTGGGCACATTCCTTGCAAGTGCGCAGGAATATGCCAAGCTCATGGATGCTTCCGGCAATATTTCGTCAGCAAAGGTCACAAGCGCAGCTCGGCTCGATGGCACTCAGCTTGATGCTCTCAGGCAAAAGCTTGAAGCAATGTGCGGCCATACTGTGATTTTGGAAACGGAGATTGACTCTTCGCTTCTTGGCGGTATGACAATAGAAGTAGACGGCAAGGTTATAGACGCAAGTCTGCGCCGTCGTCTCAGTGATGTAAAGGATGTGATAAGCAGATGAGTACCAAACCTGAAGAAATCAGTAATATAATCAAACAACAAATAAAGAACTATCAATCGCGCATCGAAATGCGCGAAACAGGCACAGTTATCCTTGTGGGTGACGGTATTGCCAGAGTTTACGGTCTTCGTGAATGTATGGCAAGTGAGCTTGTAGAGTTTGAAGACGGCAGCTTCGGCATGGCTCAGAACCTTGAAGACGAGACAGTGTCGGTTGCTCTTCTTTCAGACAAAAACGACATCAGAGAAGGCTCCACTGTTAAGCGCACAGGCAGAGTAGTTTCGGTGCCTGTGGGCGAAGCGTTGCTTGGCAGAGTTGTTGATGCACTCGGCAACCCCATAGACGGCAAAGGCCCCATTGACACTGCAGAGGAGCGTCCCATCGAGTCAGAGGCTCCCGGCATCATCGAAAGAAAGAGTGTGTCTGTGCCACTGCAAACAGGCATCAAAGCTATTGACAGCATGATTCCCATAGGCCGCGGTCAGCGTGAGCTCATAATAGGTGACCGCCAGACCGGTAAGACCGAAATCGCTATCGACACAATTATCAATCAGAAAAATTCTGATGTTATCTGCATCTATGTAGCCATAGGTCAGAAGAATTCATCAGTAGTTCAGCTTGCTACTCAGCTTGCCAGAGAAGGCGCCATGGAATACACCATCATCGTATCCGCGTCGGCTTCCGAGTCGGCTCCGCTTCAGTATGTGGCGCCATATTCGGGTTGTGCCATGGCAGAATATTTCCGTGAAAAGGGCAAGGATGTTCTCATTATATATGATGACCTTTCAAAGCACGCGGTTGCATACCGTGCACTTTCCCTTCTCATTCGCCGTCCTCCGGGCAGAGAAGCATATCCCGGCGATGTAGTCTATCTGCATTCCCGTCTTCTCGAGCGTGCAGCTTGCGTTGCCGAGGAATATGGCGGCGGCTCTATCACTGCTCTGCCCCTCATCGAAACTCAGGCAGGCGATGTATCGGCATATATTCCCACCAATGTTATCTCCA
>JAFYUA010000177.1 GCA_017549745.1 Clostridia bacterium
AATATTTTTCGTCGCGCATTCCCGCAAGCGTGCGCGACAAGCTTTTGGCTGCTGCCAAAGAAGTCAACAACGACACCAGCGACATCAACAAGGTGTATGCCGACTACATTCCCATAAACGAAGCGGAATACAAGGTGGTGTGCGGCATCATGGAGAACAATGTAAAGCTTCTTGATTTTGAAATGTATGCAGGCGCCAAGGACCGCGCCAAAAAGATATGCCGCTATTTCAAAGAGCACACCAATGAATTCTACATGAATATAGTAAAAAACATAGAAGAGAATATATAAGAGGTAAAAAGATGCTATATACCCAAAGCTTTTCAAAGCTCATTGATGTTTTTCGCAAAATGCCCGGCGTGGGAAATAAAAGCGCTGTGAGAATGGCATATTATATATTGTCGCTTCCCACCGAAGAAGTAGACGATATGATATCCACAATACGCGCGGCAAAAGAAAAAATAGGCTACTGCTCACTTTGTCAGAACACCACCGAGCAGGAGGTGTGCGAAATCTGCTCCAATCCCAAAAGGGACAAATCGGTCATTTGTGTGGTGGAGCAGCCAAAAGATGTGGTTGCGCTTGAAAAAACGCGCGAATACTATGGCACCTACCATGTGCTTCATGGGTGCATTTCGCCAATGGATTCCATCGGCCCTGAGGACATCAAAATCAAAGAGCTCCTCGCGCGCGTAGCAGACGCAGAGATAAAAGAGGTCATCATGGCAATCAGCCCCAGCATAGAGGGCGAAGCCACCACGATGTACATCTCAAAGCTTCTCAAGCCGTTTGAAATAAAGGTCACCCGCATTGCCTACGGCATACCCGTGGGCGGCGACTTAGAATATGCCGACCAGGTCACTTTGGCAAAGGCAATAGAGGGCAGACGAGAGATATAAAGGTATTGACAACTTGCGTTTTTGTGGGTATAATATGTAGAATAACAGTATTCTGCCTTATCATGTCCGCAGATAAGGCCTACAGCTTTTTATTTTAATGCGGGCAGAAAGGTTAGGTTTGTTGTTATGGCAAAAGAGGTTGTACTTACTCCGGAGGGACTCAAAAAGCTTGAGGATGAACTCGAATATCTCAAGGTCACCGGAAGAAAGGAAATCGCCGAAAAAATCAAAATTGCAAGAGGCTTTGGCGACCTTTCCGAAAATGCCGAATA
Source organism: Clostridia bacterium (assembly GCA_017549745.1). GTDB lineage: Bacteria > Bacillota > Clostridia > UMGS1810 > UMGS1810 > RGIG1828. The sequence continues at coordinate 1,171 of JAFYUA010000177.1, forward strand.
TGACGCGGCAAAAGATGCGCAGGCTTCAATGGAGGAGCGCATAGCCAAAATTGAAGACATGCTCAAAAATGCAAGAGTGGTTGATGTGAAAGATGTCGCCACCGATGCAGTGGGCATATGCTCAAAGGTCAAGGTGCTCGATGTTGAATTTGACGAAGAAGAGGTTTACACTCTCGTTGGTTCCACCGAGGCTGACCCCGATGCAAACAAAATCTCCGATGAGTCACCCATAGGCATAGCTCTCATGGGCAAAAAAGTGGGCGATACCGTGTCGGTAGAAGCTCCCGGCGGAGTTATAGAACTCAAAATCTTAGAAATCAGCAAATAATCAATTTTACACAAGGAGGAATTCGCGAATGAGTGAACAGGAAACAAGAAACAACGCTCCCGACACCGAGCTTAGTGAGATATTGCAGGTGCGCCGCGAAAAGCTCAGCGAGCTTCAGCAAGCAGGCATGGACCCTTTCGAAATCACCAAATTTGAAAGAACACACACCTCAGCTCAAATCAAAGATAACTATACCGAAGAGGAGCGTGAAATTACCAAACGCGGTTCCGACGAGGTTGAAATCATAAAAGCCAAAATCTCTGCACTCGATGGCCAGAATGTAGTGATTGCAGGCCGTATCATGTCCAAAAGAGGCATGGGCAAGGTTGGATTTCTTCATGTGTCTGACCTTGAGGGTCAGATTCAGATTTTTGTCAAAAAGGATATCCTTGGCGAAGATGAATACAATCGCTTCAAAAAGCTCGACATAGGTGACATTGTGGGAGCTGAGGGCGAAGTTTTCACTACTCAGACGGGTGAAATTTCCATAAGGGTAAATAAACTCTCACTTCTCACCAAATCACTTCAGCCGCTTCCCGAGAAGTTCCACGGTATGACCAATACCGAGCTGAAGTACCGCCAGCGCTATGTTGA
>JAFYUA010000178.1 GCA_017549745.1 Clostridia bacterium
AAGGTGGTATCAAAGTTATCTATCCAGTCCTTTACTGTACTACCGTGGTAATCGTCTATCCACTCCTTTACATTGGTATCCTTGTTGCCTTCAAGCTTCATGAGATAATAACCCGACAAGCCGTCAGTTGTAACCTCAACCTTTCTTGAATAATCATCAGAGGGTTTGCCTCCAACTGCTGCAACCGAGGTGCTTGCAACATTGTCTGCGCCTGCTTCTGTCCACATTGAGCCAGCTTGGTCAAGGCGAATTGTGTCAACATAATCAGCCTTGCATACAACGGGAATATAGATATCATCGGCTTCCGCCTTGGAAGCTTTGATATATCCGCCAACTACATGAGCCGCACCGGCAGCATCGCCGCCTTCTTCGAGCACATAGGAAAGTGTGTAGCCATTGTTGGATTTAAGTGCACTAAGCAAGGTATCAGAGCTGATGTAATATTTGCTGTTAATTGGATTGGAAAACACTGCAACTGAATCTTCGAGCACCTGAATTCTCAGATAAGCGTAGTTTGCACTGACCTTAACCTCTTCCAAGCCGACAGTTGTCACATCTGATGGGGTGTCGGCAAATGCTGATAACGGCAAAACTCCTGCGAGAAGCAACGCCGACAGCAATAGCGCGAAAAGCTTTTTGATATTTTTGGTCATTTTTAATTCCTCCATGTGGAAATATCTTTGTTATAGTCATTGATATCACTGCCCTCCAAAGCTGCGGGAGTGAGCTTAACGGTGATATTGTGGAGACCTGAGCCACGGGTTTTGATGGTTATTCTCTGCATACCGTCTTTGGTTGAGTAAAGGTCTTCAACCTCAACTGTTGACTCACCGTCGGCAATATACTCAAGCTTTAGCTGTTTATCGCCGCTTGTGAGTATAGCTCCATTTTCCGTGACAGTGACAGTTGCGGGGGTAACAAGATACCAATTGACATCTGTTTCATTATCGAGCTGAATTTCATCTCGTATAACAAGGCTCTGTCGGTTATCGGTGAAGAAGAAGCCTCTTTTCACACCCGATGCGACATTTTGATAAGGCATTGAAGTATCTACCACCACAATGCCGCTGTCTTCATCTGTCTCAAAGAAAGTAACGGGTGAGACGGAGTTCAGAAGCTGACCCATATAAACCTCTCCGCGTTTGTCGCTGCCCTTGTCAAGTGCGGGATTGATTTCTATGCAGCTGTGGTCTTTTACTCTTGTGCCTTCTGCAAGCCACCGTCTGCCACCCTCCTCGCTTTCGGAGAAATTGGGCTGATTGTAGCCAAGAGCCGTATAACCTGTGTCATCTGCCCATCGAACACCCATTGTCTCAAATATAAAGCTTCCTGCATCAAGGTGAGAGTGACTGCCGATATTATTTTTTCCTGCCTTGAAAGCAAAGAAAGCAGAACCGTAGTCATAAGACTTTCGCATATTGCCTACATGAGCACTGGCAAACAGATTGTCGAGGGGCATTTCGTGGGTGAGTGATTCTGTGGATGTATCATACCAGAGAGCTGCCAGAGCATAGTCTTCATTATCTCTGAAAGTACCGCCGCCGAGCTTGAGCACAGCAGGGGTAATTTCGGGTTGATTATATTTTTCTGAAAGCCAGAAAAGCTCAGGCACATACATCGCACCCCTTTGTGCATCAGCATAAGAATAAATGCCGTTGTCACCTTGCATTGTAACCATGAATTTGGCAGTAAGCGCCAGACCCTCGCCAACATCTAAGGTGTAGCATTGCCCGAACACACTTTTCAGAGCAGACAAAATCTTTGAAGTGTACTGCATAGTAAGCTCCCAATAGCTGGGGCCTTCACTCCATGTGCCGTCTTTGCCAAAATCGTTGAGCACATAGCCAAGAGAGTGAATTGCGTTGCTGACAATGTAGTTCGAAATCTCGGGGTATGCATCAAGCATTGCCATGCCAAGCATTGCAAAGCCACCATTGGTTATAACATTGTGGTTACCAATACGGATGCCTGTGTCGGTGAGAGGACCTGTTGTGGTCTGATAAGAAATGTTGATGTGATAAAAACCGTTTTTGTAGGCACCTTCCTCGATGACCTTGCGCTGCTGGGGTGTAAAGCCGTGATACATCCAGTCATAGCCTATTGCCACTGCCGCCGACATCATACCTGTGTCGATATGGTGAGTGGGGTGCCAGTTGGGAAAGAGAGAGCACACGGCTTCAAGGTCTTTGTAGGCTCTGGTGACATATTTGAGGTCGCCCGTCATCTGATAAGCCATGCCATAGGTGTACATATTTTTTTGTACCTCCTGAGCCACCTGCTGCAGGCGGACACCGTCACGAAGCTCATAGACAACGGCATCATCATTCAGACCTTTATCTGCCGCCGTCAGAATTTTATCTACCCACTTTTTAACCTGTGCATTGGTGTTGTATTCACTCTTTATTCTGTCAAAATCTTCTTTTGTTGCCTGAATACGGGGGTGAACACCATACACTGATGAGTTTTTGTAGTCCTCGGCTATTCTCTCAGAGCTTGGCTGGTCATAGAGCAAAAATTCGTTGAGATATGCAAGCTCGGTTTTTGAGGAAACAACTGCTTCATTGGCAGGAAATTCAAATTTGTCGGAACCGAGTATCATCATACCTGCCGTGGTAGCCTGAGTGTCAACAGAAAGCTTAAGTCCCAAAGCGGAAGCATAATTCTCTATTGTCACATCACCGCCAAGACCTGAGGTTTTGCCAAGAACCGAGTCAAGCTCGGTTGCATTTACCATTGTTTTGCCGTCTTGCTGGTAGGGTTTGTTTTCGAGAAGAACTCTGTTGCCGCCTGAGTACACAAGACCGCTTGCCTTGTGAATGGAAATACAGCCTTCCATATAAGCCTTCATTCTGTTAACATCTGAGGTAAATACACTCTTGTCAGACAGGATAACCTCCCTGTCTATTTCAGAAAGGTTTTCTGTGGGAGCTTCTGCCTCATATACTCTCATATTGTCTACCAAAAAATCAATTCGGTCACTTTCCAAATCTACATACGAAGCAGGTGCATGAACACGCCATGTATATGCCGTCTCTCCTACGCCGAAGCTATCGGGCAATGGTGCGGCAGATATTTTTTCGCCGTTCCAGTAGTAGTCGGCAAATCGGTCATAGTAGTCTACCATAATTGCAAAGCGATACCATTCGTTTTGCTTGAGCTGAATTGTTTTTTCATTTATTGTCAGTGTTCCGCCCTTTTTAACTTCAGCGGGAAATATAGAGCCTTTTTCCCCGACCAATGTAAGCCAGAAGGCAGAATTCAAATCAAGTATTTTAAAGTCAAGCTCATAGACCACAACATCCGAATTATAGCTGGTGGCTTCATTGGCATCGAGGTGAAAATCCTGCTTGTTTACTCTTTGAAAGCGCATAGCTGTGTTGCCGTCTTCCTCTTCATATTGCTCGATTATATTTTGCTTGTGCTGATTGGAAATGGAGCACACATATTCAAAATCCTCATTTACCAAGGTGGCAGTGCCGATTTTTTTGGCGGGAGCAGGCTCTTGCCCTTGCATACACTTAAACTTAACAGGTGAAAGTGATGCATCCCATAGGAAAGCCTTGTAGGTGAGGGAGCTGTCATATGTCAATTCTGTTTCGGTGGCAGGTCCGTTTGCCTGAACATCTGCCACATCAATTCCCACAAGCTCAGAGCGCGAATATGCTGCAAGATAAAGCTTTGCTGATTCAAGCGTCAAATCAGACACTGCCGCGGCAGCTCTGATTTTGCCGTCCGACACGCTTAATTCTATATCGGACATATCCTTATAGTAGCCCTCGTAATACTCAACATCATCAAAATATACAGTGCCTGTCTTTGATTTGTCTGCGCCTATACCAAGCTGATATACCTTCCAGTCATACCATGCATCGGTGCAGCCGATGTATTCGCCGTCAAAGAATATGAGAGGAATCCAAGTTGCACTGCAAAAGCTTACGGCAAGCTGATGCCATTTGTTTGGTGTGAGCTTATATTGGGTTTTTACATCACTTGTGCTGCCCCCGCTGTATGCTTCTTTTGTATAGCACAGATATCCGTCACTGTCGAAGCGTGCCAACACATAATTTTTAACAGTCGAGTGAGCAGAATTGACATATAGCACAGGAAGACTCACATCTTCAGCATAAATATTGAGTACATAGGTAAAGGTGGTATTATAGTTGTCTATCCATCCGGCTACATTTGCAGTGTCATTGGAATCCTTGTTGCCTTCAAGGTTCATCAGGTAATAACCCGTTAAGCCTTGGGTTGTAACCTCAACCTTTCTTGAATAGTCATCAGAGGCTTTGCCGCCGACTGCTGACACAGCGGTGCTTACAACACCATCTGCACCTGATTCGGTCCACATTGAGCCGGCTTGCTCAAGGCGGATAGTATCAATATAATTATTTTTGCTTACAATCGGGATATATATTGTATCTGCGCCGTTTTTCACGGCTTTTATAAATCCGTCTGTTACATGATCAGCTTCAGTCTCTTCTCCATCAACACTTGCAGTATAAGAGAGTGCGTAACCATTGGTTGATTTAAGAGCTGAAAGCAAGGTTGAGGAGCTTATGTAACAGTTTGAATCATATGGATTGGAGAACACAGCAACCGAATCATCAAGAATTTGTATTCTCAAGTTTGCATACTTATATGTGCTATTGCTGATAGAAACCTCTTCAAGACCTACTGTTTCAGCAACAGAAGCTGTGCCTGCAAATGCAGAGAAAGGCAAAATGCCAGCAAGAATTGCCACTGACAATATGAGCGCAGAAAGTTTTTTAACACCTTTGGTCATTTTTTATTCCTCCGTGCGCAATAGTTTTTAAAAGTGTGATATCACAGGCGGAACCAGCCATTCAGAGTTTATCGGCTCCGCCCGTATTCAATCAGTTTTGTTTTACAGCCACAACCTCGGTTATACTGGTCCAACCGCCAACCGCTTCGGTGGTGTTGCCATCGCCGATAATCTTAATATATTTGGCTTTGAGACCGCCGACATCATAGAATTCGTATTCATCGGCAGTACCCTTTGAAAGTCCTTTGTAAACCTGAGTATAGTTTGTGCCATCTTCCGAAACAAGTATTGTTATTCTCGTCTGTCTGTTCGGATTGTCTCTGAAGCCCATAGCAACCTTGTCTACAACGCTCAGCTCATCAAGCTCGGTTATGATGTATTGTTCTACACCCTGAGCCGACCAGCGTGTGCTAAGGTCACCGTCAATAACATTTACAGCTCTGTTTTCTTGCTGGGGCTCATCGCTTGCTTCAACAGAAACCATTGGAAGTGATGTGAAGCCTTCAAATTGGGCAGGCTTTGGAATAGCATGGAAGTAGATGGTATATTTGTTTTTGAGTGTGGAATCGGAATTGCTTGTGAGCATAACGGTTGAAGTGAAATCGGAAGAATTACCCTTGGTTATATCCACTGTGCTGTCGGGAGCATTTACGGTGATATCCGGCACTGCCGTGAGGCTGCCTTCAACGTAGTAATAATCAGCTATGTTGTTCTTGGGAATGAGAACCTTACCGCCCACTGTTATGCTTTGTGCCTCAGGGGGCACTTCAATTGCACCGTCGGGCACAGTCCAGAGGGAAATGTCTTTGTTGTAATCATTGATATCGCTGCCCTCTAAAGCTGTGGGAGTGAGCTTAACGGTGATGGTGTGAAAATCGGAACCACGGGTTTTGATGGTTATTCTCTGCATACCATCTTTGGTTGAGTAGAGGTCTTCAACCTCAACACTTGACTCACCATCTGCTATATATTCAAGTCTTAATTGTCTGCCCTTGCTTGTGAGTATGGCACCGTTTTGGGTGATTGCAACTTCGGCAGGTGTTACGAGATACCAGTTGACATCTGTTTCGTTATAGAGCTGAATTTCATCTCGTATAACAAGGCTCTGTCGGTTGTCGGTAAAGAAGTAGCCGCGCTTGACTCCTGCCGCACCTTTTTTGTAAGCTTCGGAGGTGTCAACCACCACAATGCCGCCTCTGTCTTTGACCTCATAGCGGATAACAGGAGAGGTCGAATTCAGAAGCTGACCCATATAAACCTCTCCGCGTTTGTCGCTGCCTTTGTCGAGTGCGGGA
>JAFYUA010000179.1 GCA_017549745.1 Clostridia bacterium
AATGTGCGGGGTTGACCGCGCATCAGGTGCCACAGGCTATTGCGGTCGCACAAGCGAGCTTACTTTAGCAAGAGCCGCGCTTCATCATTGGGAAGAACCCTGTATTTCGGGTACCAAAGGCTCGGGAACGGTGTTTTTCACAGGCTGCACCCTTGGGTGCATCTATTGCCAGAATCGCACCATTGCGCTTGGTGAAAGCGGCAAGGCGGTGAGCGTGCAAAGACTTGCCGACATTTTCTTTGAGCTCGAAAGCCAAGGCGCTCACAACATAAATCTCGTGACGCCCACTCACTACATACCTCAGATTGCCGAAGCCATAGAGCTTGCCATGGGGCGCGGATTTACTCTTCCGTTTGTGTATAACACAAGCGGCTATGAGAGAGCAGGCAGCCTTGCCCTGCTCGATGGCCTCATCGACATATACCTGCCCGATTTTAAATATTGGACAAGTGCGCAGGCAAAGCGATATTCTTTGGCTCCCGACTATGGCGAGGCAGCCAAGAGTGCCATTGCCGAAATGGTGCGCCAGTGCCCTGAATGCACATATGACACCCATGGCATTATGCAAAAGGGCGTGATAGTGAGGCATATGCTTATGCCAAATGGTGTGTATGAAGCCAAGCGCATCATGCAATATCTTTATGACACCTATGGCAACCGCATTGTGTATAGCCTCATGAGTCAATACACACCCATGAAACATTTTGAACAATATAGCGAGCTTAACCGCAAGGTCAAACGAAGTGAATATGACAGATTTGTGGATTATTGCATAGAGCTTGGCATAGAGAACGCCTACATTCAGGACGGCGAAGCCGCAAGCGAGAGCTTTGTGCCGCCGTTTGACAATACGGGAATTTAAAAAGCAAGCATAGACTCTCGGAAAAAGCCTCTGCAGCCGTAAGGCGAAGCCCAGCTTTTGGAGGGAGCCTATGCTTGCCGCAAAAGATTTGAAAGGAAGATACATATGCACGAATATCATGCAGGAGAATATGACATAGCCGTAATCGGCGGCGGACACGCGGGCTGTGAAGCCGCGCTTGCAGGTGCCAGACTCGGTGCAAAGACCATCATGTTTGTCATCAACATGGACACAGTTGCCAACATGGCGTGTAACCCCTGCATTGGCGGCACTGCCAAGGGTCACCTTGTGCGTGAGATAGATGCCCTCGGTGGAGAGATGGGCAAGGTTGCCGACAAGACCTTTATTCAGTCGCGCATGCTCAACCGCGGCAAGGGCCCTGCAGTTTATTCCCTGCGTGTGCAATCTGACAGGCGCAAATACTCAGAGGTGATGAAGCACACTCTTGAGAGGGAGCCCAATCTTGACATAAAGCAGGCAGAGGTTATTGAAATAGGCTTTGATGAAAACAAGCGCGTCACCTCGGTGCTCACCAATCTTGGCGCGCGCTACAGTGTCAAAAGTGCTATCATTGCCACAGGCACCTTCCTCAAGGGCAAGGTCATTGTGGGCGATGTGAGCTTTGAAAGCGGACCCGACGGGGTTTTCCCTGCAAACGGATTGTCGCAGTGCCTCAAAGATGCAGGCATTGAGCTCATGCGCTTCAAAACTGGCACACCTGCCCGCATCAACAAAAACAGTGTTGATTTTTCCAAGATGGAGCCTCAGGAGGGTGACGAGGAAATTGTGCCATTTTCTTTTGAAACAACCGATGTGGGCGAGAACAAGGTCAAATGCTGGCTCACCTACACCACCGAGGATACCCACAACATCATCAAAGAAAATTTGCATCGTTCACCGCTTTACAGCGGCATGATAGAGGGCGTGGGACCAAGATACTGCCCCTCTATTGAGGACAAGGTGGTCCGCTTTGCCGACAAACCGCGCCATCAGCTCTTTGTGGAGCCATGCGGACTTGGCACTGACGAGATGTACATTCAGGGCTTTTCCACGAGTCTTCCTGAAGATGTGCAGCACAAGATGATTCATTCCATACCCGGTCTTGAAAATGCCAAAATGATGCGTACTGCCTATGCCATAGAATATGACTGCTGTGATGCAACCGAGCTTTATGGCACTTTGGAATTCAAAAAATACCCCGGCCTTTACGGCGCGGGGCAGTTCAACGGCAGCTCAGGCTATGAAGAGGCTGCGGCTCAAGGCCTCGTGGCAGGCATAAATGCCGCGCTCAAAATTCAGGGTAGGGAGCCTTTTGTGCTTGACCGAAGCGAGAGCTACATCGGCACGCTCATCGATGACCTCACTGTGAAGGGCACAGGCGAACCATATCGCATGATGACCTCGCGAAGTGAATACCGCCTCATTCTCAGGCAGGACAATGCTGACCTCAGACTCACCCCAAAGGGTAGAGAAATTGGTCTGATATCAGAAGGACGCTATGAAAAATTCCTTGCCAAAAAGGCTATGGTGGAAGCAGAAATTGCCCGAGTAGAAAAAAAGACGGTGGCACCAAGCGCTCTTGCCAACGATTTGCTTAAGCGCCATGAATCCACACCCATCACCACGGGCGTGAAGCTTGGCGAGCTTGTGAGACGCCCTGAGCTTAACTATGAAATCTTATCTGAGCTTGACCCCGAGCGCCCCGAGCTTCCATCTGATGTGCGCGAGCAGGTGTATATTCAGATTAAATATGACGGCTACATCAAAAAGCAGCTTGAACAGGTGGAAAAATACCGCAGGCTTGAAGCAAGAATCATCCCCGATGATATCGACTATGACAAAATTGAGGGACTTCGCATAGAAGCACGCCAGAAGCTATCCAAAATCCGCCCTCGCTCTGTGGGGCAGGCAAGCCGAATTTCGGGCGTGTCGCCTGCGGATATGAATGTGCTTTTGATATATCTTCAGATTAACAAATAGGAGAACGCTATGAGTATCATAACTGACACAATGACATCTCACGGAGCAAGCGAAAGAGTGGCTTGCCAGTTTGACACATATTACAAAATGCTGATTGAGTGGAATGAAAAAATCAATCTTACTGCCATCACCGAAGAACGAGAGGCTGCTCTCAAGCACTTTGTGGATTGCATAAGTGCCTTTAGCTGCGGCAAAATTGCCGACGGTGCATCGGTGATTGATGTGGGCACAGGGGCAGGTTTTCCAGGTTTGCCGCTAAAGATATATAATCCCACTCTCAAGGTCACCTTAATGGATTCACTAAACAAAAGAATCAACTTTTTAAATGAGGTCATAGCAGAGCTTGGGCTCGATGGTGTGACCACCATTCATTCACGCGCCGAAGAACTTGGCAAAAATAAAGCTCACAGAGAGAAATATGATGTGTGTGTGTCTAGAGCCGTTGCCAACCTTGCCACACTATCAGAGCTTTGCCTGCCGTTTGTGAAGGTGGGGGGATATTTTGTGAGCATGAAAGGTCCCAAAGCCGAGGAAGAACTAAAGGCAGCTGCAAAGGCAATAGAGCTTTGCGGCGGCAAGGTAGATAAAGTGCATAGCTATGCCATAGAGGGCACCGACTATGACCACAACCTTGTGGTCATCAAAAAGGTGAGCCCCACACCGCCAAGATTTCCGCGCAATGCGCCAAAGCCTGCCAAAGAGCCTTTGCTATAAAAAAATACCGCTGTGAATTATCACAGCGGTATTTTTTATATTTAGCTATTAATCATCAATTTCGGGATTGGTAGCAGCTTCAAAGATTGCTTCAACCTCAGATGAGGGTTTTTTGTCGATGAGTGTTGCAACGATTGCTGCAACAAATGCTGCCACAAAGCCTGGGAGCAATTCATATATGCCTGTGGAAGAAGTGAGATATATAAACCACACTATGTCCACAATTGCGCCTGCCACGATGCCTGCGATTGCACCTTTGTATGTAAATCTTTTCCAGAAGAGTGAAAGAAGAATTACAGGACCAAATGCTGCACCAAACAGTGCCCATGCATTTGACACAAGGTTCATGATG
>JAFYUA010000180.1 GCA_017549745.1 Clostridia bacterium
CCGCGAGGAAAGGATATGCTGTGGTTATGTATTGTGCATGGCTGAGACACTGAACTTCGGGGATTATTTCTATGCCAAAGCTTCTGATATAGTCACAAAGCTCAGATACTTCTTCTTTTTCATATATATCTGGGCCAATGTATCCGTAATGAGCAGGTGCGGGCCACTCACCCTTGTTAAATTTATCTATGGCATTGAGCCAAGCATCGTTTATCTCAGGAAAATTCTCATAACGAATCGCGGCATTAATTTCAATGATAAGTGCGTTGTATCTCATAGGCACTGCAACTTCGCGGATAAACTTTTTGAGGAACGGAATATCTTTGCGCGCCGGCATAGCAACATGTATGCCCCTGAAGCCCATCATTGGTCTATCAGAAACTGTGCAGCATCTAATTCCTTCGGCTGATGCAAGCCCAATGAGAGCATCGGCGGCATATATAAAGCCGCGCCTGCAGCCTGCAAGAATTTGGCAGACGGAGTCTGTAACTTTGATTTCAAAGCCTTCGTCATCTCTTTTGCTCAAAAGCATTTCTATTGCAGCGTCTGATGAGGATAAAGAAACATTCAAATCACATTTTTCTTTAAACCTTTCACAAAGGTATGTTGCGGCAAATTGGCTATCGGGACAGTTGCATCTTACTTTTGTAATTTTGTCAAAAGGGAGAACTCCTTCGGAATATGAAATGCTCTCAGGCATAGGAAAGAGAGTGTTTTCTATCTCCAAAGCCGAAAAGACATCGAGCTTCTTTATGCCAACATTTTCATAAGCGCCATTCAGGCGAATAACCACATTGTCACAATAATAACCCACGGGAATAGTTATCTCTTGGCTTGTAATATACTCTCCGCAAGAGTATGTAGCAATCTTTTTGAGTTCATTTTTCTCTTTGGCAAGCACATCTATTGAGCCCGGTTTAGAATCGTCACTCTGCCTGATAAAAATATGGTCAACAAACCGGTAGTTACCAAATCCGATGTTAATATCTACCGAACGGTCGAGAAGAACCTCACCCTTCCATGCCACCTCAATATCATAAAAAAGATTGCCGCTGTCTTTATCATAAAAATCTTTTCCGTCAATGCGTTCGCACATCTTATCGGGATGATAAGGCAGATTTGTTCCGCGTTTGGTGTAGGAATAGGTGATTTTGCTCTCAAGCGAAGTGTCACTGAAGGTAGTAAATTTCATGTGTTAATCTCCTATCTGTGTAGTTTTATGAAACATTATTTTTACGCCTTTTAAAGTTTTGTTACCAGTATCTCTTCCAGTCGGGCTTCACCATGCGCAAAAGAGCTTCAAGATAGAAAAAGTCACCATATGTCGTGCAGATATCGAGTCCAAGGCCGAGCGGAACTGCACCTGCAACATGAGCAACAAGACCGTCATATGGCTCGCCTATGTCGCCTGCATAGTTATCGATAACACTGTCGAGAATTTTCAACGCAGCATTTTTGTATATTTGTTTTTCGGGAGCGTTGTCACCAAGATATTTGCAAGCTTCCAACAAACCGCACACAGAAATAACACCGGCAGAGCTGTCGCGAGGCTCATCACCGTCTGTGAAATCATAATCCCAATAAGGAACATAATCTTCAGGCAGATGGTCGAGCATATAATATACTGCATCTCTGTGAAGAAGCAAAAGATTTTCGTCGCCATTGTAGCTATAGGCTATGGGAAATCCGGAGATACCCCATGCATGCCCTCTGGACCATGTTGACTCATCGCGATTCCCCTGGAATGTGAGACCTTTGACAGGAGCATGAGTTTCCACATCAAACTGATAGTGGTGATAGGAAGAACCATCCGCTCTCATAAGCAATCTTTCGGTTATATCCACCTGAGAATTTGCAGCGTCATAAAATTTTTGGTCACCTGTTTCTTGCCATGCCCAATAAAACAGAGGAATATTCATCATGGTATCCATCATTGTGCGGCAAGCCCACTCCTCATGCTTACGCCATGATGCGCGGATTATAAAACCGCCTTTTTGAGAGAAGCTGTAGCTATAGAGATATTCTGCCGCCTCTAAAGCAAGCTTTCTTACGCGCTCGTCTCCTGTTACCTTGTAGTAAGCAACACATGACGGAATGTAGACAAAGCCAACATCGTGGTCACCTACTTTGATTTTTTTGTCCATTCTCTCTATGTAGGTCTCCATGTGTTTTGTTGCAACATCAAGAAATTTTTTGTCACCGGTGAGCTCATAGGCAAGAAGAAAGCTGCCAGTATACATACCGCATATCCAGTTGTCATTGGGACCGGGGCTATACAATTTTGGGTTTTCGCTCTCGCCTGTGGGGAACTTATCATAGCCAAGACGTTCAGCAATGGAATACAGCTTGTCTGTAGCTCTTTTTATTGCGTTTTGTATTTTTTCCTGTGAAATGTCGTACCCCCCCGCATACCTTTCGATATTGTTGAGTTTTATGCTACCTCTTATCATGGTTTGTCACCTCATATATGTTTTATTCCAAACGAGGGCGGATGCGTTCCGCCCTCATCGCTAATTGTTATTTTGTTTTTCGTTAATTTAATTTAAAACTCAGTACTCATCTTTTGCAACAGGTGATACCCCGTCCCAGACAAATGCCTTGTAGGTCAGGTCTTTGTCATATGCAACTGTGGCTTCGGCAATATCTCCGCCAACGGTTACCGTTGCAACATCAATGCTTATAAGCTCACTGTCTGAATATGCTGCAAGATAAAGCACGGGCGAGGCTGCAGATTTGAACATTGCAACCGAAGCTTTGATATTGTCATCTGCAACATCAAACACAATATCAGACACATCAAGGTTAGCCAAAGTATAGTATTCATATCTGAGACCGTTGGGAGATGTGAGCACAACGATTTTGTCGTTGGTAAGCTCTGTAGCTACAGTGTAATCACTGTTGTAGATTTCAACTGTTGCCGCATTGCTTTGCTCTTTTATTGCTGCTTTGAGGTCTGCAACACCGGTTACATTTGCATATGAAATAATATCATTGTATGTATCTATTGCAATGTTTGAAATCTCTTTTGAAGGAGTAACCACCTCATCATCGTTACGGTAGTAGCCTTCGTAATACACAACATCATCATAATAAACCTTACCTACTTGTGTTTTGGAAATACAAATAGCTACTTTATCCATAGTAGCCAAATAGGCATCATCACAACCAATATATTTGCCGTCTAAGAAAATAAGGGGACGCTTCCTGTCGCAGTCGATGGTAATGGCAAGCTGATGCCATTTGTTTTTCTCAATTTTGTATGAAGTGGTTTTCATACTGTTTGAAGAAGATGTTCCTGCTAAGTAGTTCAGATAGCCGTTGGCATCAAAGTTAACAAAAGTAGTAGACGCAGCATAAACAGACGGTGACAGGTAGTTATCGGTCATAAAGTTGAACACATATGTGTA
>JAFYUA010000181.1 GCA_017549745.1 Clostridia bacterium
AGCCAAGGCGTGCGAAAAATATGAAGAGCTCAAGCTCCTGCGTCAGGAGCCCATACGCATAAATGCGGCGATATTTACCAAATACAATCAGCTTCGCAAGATAAAGCTATTGGCATCATCGATGAGTGCACGGGAGATTGCGGCAAAGACGGGGCAAAAAGAATATTTTGTGACCAAGGACACTGCCAAGCTTTCAAAAGTGAGCCTTGATGACCTCGACAAAGTGTTGCACCTTTGCGCCGAGGCAGACCACAGAATAAAGAACGGACTTAGTGACGGTTGGGCGGCACTGGATATAATTATTGCAAATATGATATAACACAAAAAGAGCATCGGGCAGCCGATGCTCTTTACAATTTGCGAAATTACCGCCAATGCTTTTGGATGTTCTCGGAGAAAACCTCTGCAGGCGAAGCCGAAGCCAGTTTTCGAAGAGAATATCCAAAAGCATTGGTAGGCAGTATGCAGCTAAACAATAATTTATAATATTCTGGCAACATCCTTTCGGCTATCCCCAAAAGAGTCCGAGATTTGGCGGAGAATATGTCCAGAGTATGAAGCATGCCGCCAAAAGCAGCAGCACCACAAGACCTCTGAAATTATCTGCCCTGTCACCTGCTGAATCTGCCATGAAAAGGCGGTAGCTTATGTATTGACAAAGGGCGTCTGCAATAGCAAAGCTTGCAATGTCCACCGCAACAAGCGAAAAGCCTAAAATGCCTGAATATGTGTAGAAAAACACCACTATGAAAGCAATCGCACAAAATATGCTGCACATCTTCACTGCAAAAAAGTCGCACTCATGCTTGCCATAGGCAAAATATTCTGCCAGCGAAACCCACAGCGCAGGCCAGAAAATCAGCTTTAGATGCTCCCATACGCTTTCATTCACTGCCGAAAAATATCCTACAATGTGATTTTCGCGCGAAAGCTCATAGGCATAGTGCAAAAACACACCCATAGCGAGGATAAACACAAATCCCCATATGTGCCATTTTTTCAAATTCATATTATCACCCGATAATATATATGAAAAAATGCGCTTTGATATAACAAAAAGGCGGCCAACAGCCGCCCCTCTGAAAATATTATTTTGTTATGCCTCTGAGTGCAAGTGCCGCTTCAAAAAATGGCACATCACATTCTTCCCAGCAGCGTGCATCAGACGGAATGTCGAGATAGCACAGCGGGTCACAACGCACACCATCCTGCGAGATGTAAAAATCAAGATGGTTACCCGTGCTGTTGCCTGTGCTGCCCACAGCGCCTATGATGTCACCTGCATTCACATATTGCCCCTCGGTGACAAAAATCTCATGAAGATGGGAATATTGCGTTTCCAAGCCACCCGAATGGTCAAGCAAGACAAAGTTGCCATAGCCTGCCTTGCCGTTGTCGAAATTGCCCTCGCCGCACATCTTTACCACACCGCTGACCGACGCTATCACAGGTGCGCCCTGGTCGGCAGATATGTCTATGGCAGCGTGGCCGTTTTCTCTGCCTGCATTGGAATGGCACTCGGCATTGTCACACCAGAAGATGGTGGTGATGAGTGATGATGACGGCACTGGCCAAAGCATGTGAACATCACCGTCTACCTCAGCGCCCTGCGGCTCGATTACCACAAAATCATATGAAAAGCTGTGGCGGTTTTCCTGCTTGTCCACACATGTGATGACAAAGCTTTTGGCTCCGCGAGTGAGCTTGCCAAAGGTGATGCGCGCATCAATATCGGCAAGGGAGTATGAAGTGGAATTGATGTCATAGGCGGTTTCGTTGATTTCCACGCATTCCGAATTTGAGTCGATTATCTTCACATTGAGCCTGTCGATGGCAAGCTCAGAGGTGACCGTGCCGCTAAGGATATATGACGCGCCCAGAGTCACGCTCACAGGGGGGGTGAAATCCGATATGTAAAAACCGCCCGACTGCTGCGGAACTGTTGCAGTGGTCTTTACAATGCGCACACTCGATGTGGCACTGTCCCATGTGACGGTGGCATCAAAAAGCTCGGCAATGGCACGAAGCGGAATGAAAATACGGCTGTTGATGATGCGTGGAGCCACATCTATGCGCTCGGCATACATCACTCCGTTTTTGTTGACGGTGATGGTGAAATTATTTGCCTGAACCCATGCCGAGGTGCTGCTTGATGTGAGAATGACGGTTTTGTTGGCATCGTCCCAGGAATACTCAAATCCGAGAGAGTCGCTGAGTGCTCTCACGGGCACAAAGGTGAAACCATCGATAAGATACGGGCCTTCTTCAAAAACAACGGGCTCATCGTTGCAATATACCGATGCGGCATTGTCTGCATATGCATAAGAAGCAAGTGCCACTGTAATAGTCAGAATAAGACCTAAAACAAAAACTATTTTTTTCATTAAACAGTCCTCCATTTTAGTTTGCCTGTATATTCTAACAGAAGTGTAGCAATTGTGTCAAATTATAGGCTATATTGTCAAATAATCGTAATAATCTGTTCACAATTGCGCCAAATAATCAATTTTGTATTATTTTAAGCAAAAAATTATCTATTTGGTGTTGACAAATATATGTTTTTGTAGTACAATACATATAGATTAATGTACATTGTTGAAATGCAAAACTTTAATCAAAATTTGTTTTTCGTTATTTAATAGAACAAGGATGTCAAAATATCTGCAGTTTTGACGTCCTTGTTCTATTTTTGTCGGAAATATTTTTTGCAAAACAAAAGAGGCTGTGGCAGCCTCTTTTTAGTCTCTGAATTCAAATAATTTTTTGATAGGAATGTTTAATGCATCAGCGATGTCAATTAATTTATTTAATGTACATGATGATGAAGCAGTTTCTATCTTTTGCATATATGTGCGACTTATATTACACTTTTCGGCAAGTTGTTCTTGTGTCAACCCTTGCTCTTTTCTATAATGCAAAATGTTCAAACCTATCGACAACCAAGTATCAAAATATTTTCCATTCACTGATATCACCTCTGCATGATATTATATGTGAATATTGTTTTTCAATCTACAAACATTCCTTGCAGAAATGTATACATTTTGTTTGCATTTATATATTTTATGTGCTATAATACAATCATATTATATGCATATGCATACAAACTATTAAACTTGAGAGGTTGAAAACATATGGCATCATGCTCATTTTTTGGTCAGGACAAAATGACCGACGAAGAAAAAGAAGATATAAAAAACAGGCTCAGACAAAATATTCTCAAGCTGATATATGAAAATGATGTGTCTGAATTTTGGTTTGCCCCATATTCCGACTTTGACCATCTGGCAGCAGAGGTAGTAAAAGAGCTCAAAGAGGAATTTGGCTCTCTTGTAATGGTGCTCTCACTTCCGCATATATCGCAAGAAAGAAAAAAGCATGTACAAGATAAATACGGGGGAAGTTTTGACTATATAGACTATGCAGAGCCTGCGCCTGAGGATACACCGCCTCACCTTTTGCTGCTTCAAAGCTATGAGCTCATGATTAAGCGCACCGATTTTTTGATGTCGTACTCAAGGATTGGATTTATACAACCCGAAACATTCTATAAAGCGTATAATCCAAATATAAAACTAATACGCATTTAAAAAGCTACGATTTATTAATAAAATCTCCAATGTAATAAAACTCCTCCATGTGTCATACAATGTACAAAAAACACATGGAGGACTTTTTATGGAAAACATATACGCTGATATTGCCAAACGGTCCGAAGGCACTATCATGATTGGCGTTGTGGGACCTGTGAGAACAGGCAAATCCACATTTATAAAGAGGTTTATGGATTTGCTTGTCATTCCCAACATCCAGAATGTCTACAGTCGTGACCGCGCAAGAGACGAGCTGCCCCAAAGCGGTGCGGGCAGAACAATTATGACCACCGAGCCAAAATTCATACCCAATGAGGCAGTGGAGGTGTGTTTGTCGGACAATGCCAAGATGAATGTGAGAATGATTGACTGTGTGGGCTACATTGTCAATTCGGCATCGGGTCATTTTGAAGAAGATATGCCACGCATGGTGAGAACCCCCTGGTCCGATGAGGAAATGCCCTTTGCCAAAGCTGCTGAGATAGGCACAAGCAAGGTAATAAGAGAGCATTCCACCATTGGTCTTGTAGTCACAACCGACGGCAGCATCACCGACATTGCCCGCGAAGACTATGTGGAAGCAGAGAGCAGGGTGATATCGGAGCTAAAGGAAATCGACAAGCCGTTTGTGGTGCTCCTCAACTGCGTGAATCCCTACAGTGAAAACGCCCTCAGGGTAAAAGAAGAAATCGAACAAAAACACGGCGTGAGTGTTGTGAATGTGAACTGTGCCGAGCTTGACGCCTCAGACATCAACAACATTATAGAAAAGATACTCTTTGAGTTCCCCGTCAACGAAGTGGCAATCAATCTGCCGTCGTGGGTTGATGTGCTCGAAAGTGAGCACAACATCAAAAAGTCCATCTATGACAATCTGCTTTCGGCAATATATCAGGTGAAGAAAATAAGCGATGCATCTATCATCACCGATGCTATAGGGTCTGATGAAAGCATAAGCGAAGCCAGAATATCCGACATCAATCTCGGTGACGGCAGCGTGGTGTGCGATGTGCGCATTGATGACGAAGTGTTTTATAAAATTCTGGGTGAAAACTCAGGTTTTGAAATCAAGGGTAAAGAGACTCTCATGAGCCTTATCACCGAGCTTGCCGCCACCAAACGCGAATATGACAAAATAGAGGGCGCTCTCAGAGAAGTGAGAGAGCTTGGCTACGGCATTGTGGCGCCCACAATCGATGAGCTTTCGCTCGAAGAGCCCGAAATCGTGCGCCAGGGCAGCCGCTATGGTGTGCGCCTAAAGGCAAGCGCGCCCAGCATACATATGATAAGAGCCGACATCGAGACAGAGGTTTCCCCCATTGTAGGCACCGAGAAGCAATCGGAAGAGCTTGTGCACTTTTTGCTCAATGAATTTGACGAAAACCCAACCTCAATCTGGGGCACAAATATTTTTGGCAAGTCGCTGCATGAGCTTGTGAACGAGGGTCTCAGAGGCAAGCTTGGCAAGATGCCCGATGATGCAAGATTCAAGCTCAGAGAAACCCTGCAAAAAATAATTAATGAGGGTAATGGCGGATTAATCTGCATTATTCTGTAACAAAAAAGCTGTCGCCAAAGCGCGACAGCTTTTTTCATTACATTGGTAATCCGTTTTTGAGTTTGATGCCTTGTGATTCAAGCTCAGCAATGATGCCATTTACCACTTCAAGCACTTCTTCCTTGGTGAGAGTTCTTTCGGTGTGTGAGAAGATAATGCGCACTGTGACAGATTTGCCGTTTTCGTCGGCATAGGTGTCCACCACGCTCACCTTTTTGATGAGAGAGCAAGCGGCATTCTCTATTGCCTTTGCTATTGGTGCAAAGGTGTCGGTCACAAACGAAAGGTCAATTTCTATCTCGGGGAATTTGGAAGGCTCCTGGTAGGCTATGCCTGCATTGGCGATGGTTGCAAAATCTGCCACATCAAGCTCGGCATACACGATGTTTGCCTTTTTGTCAATCTTTTTGGACACGGCAGAGTTCACTATGCCGATTTCGCCAAGCTCCTTGCCTGCACACCAAATTGCATTGAGATTCTTGGGGTGCTGATATGAATGGGTGGCTTCTTTTTTGGCAAAGGTGAGCTTTTCGTGCTTGATATCATCGGCAACAACTGCCAATATGTCACGAAGTTCAAAATAAAGCTCTTCCATCTCTTTGGTCTTGGAATACAAGGTGATTGCAAGCTTTTTGCGCTCGTTGCAAAGGCCGTCTGCCTTAAAGCCGTCTACTGTGCGGCCAATCTCAAACACTGCAAAATCTGAGCTGTAGAGAGTGTTGTATTTGACCTGACAAAGCTGAGTGGGCACGATGGATTTGCGGATTGTTTTTATGTTGGGGTTGGTGGCATTGACAAGCTCCACATTTGGCTCGATTTCGATGCCGAGGGCTTTGTATTCATCATAATATGCCCACACATATGAGTGAAGCTCGTGCATTGAATAGCGCTTCACCAAGATGTCATTTATGCGGTCCTCGTCGCTCTTTTCCTGAGCAGCTCTCACAGGGTAGAGAGGCACTGCGGCAGTGTGGATGTCAAAGTTGTCATAGCCATAGATTCTGGTGATTTCTTCGATGATGTCTGCCTTGATGGTGACATCCTTGGTGGCTCTCCAGCTTGGCACATCAACCTTGAAGTTGTCACCGCTGAGCTCTACGCCAAAGCCGAGCGAGGTGAGAGTCTTCACGATGGTGTCGTTGGAAATTTCGATGCCTGTGTATTTGTTGACAAAAGCCTTGTCGAAGCTGAGGCTCACTTTGTCATAGCGGTGTGCATATTCATCGGTGAGAGCCGACACAACCCTGGCATTTGAATCGATGTCGGTAAGAAGCTTCACAAAGCGCGCCACTGCCACGGTTGTCATTTCGGGGTCGAGGCATTTTTCGTAGCGCATTGATGCATCGGTACGATGAGCAAGGCGCACGGTGGATTTGCGGATAGATGCCGCATCAAAGGTGGCGGATTCAAGGGTGAGGGTGGTGGTGTCTGCCACGATTTCCGAGTCAAGACCGCCCATGATGCCTGCAATGGCAACGGGGGTGTTGTCGTTGCATATCATG
>JAFYUA010000182.1 GCA_017549745.1 Clostridia bacterium
CAAAATCTGGTGCCTTACCGACTTGGCTACAGCCCAATACTAAGAAAAAAGTGGGGTGGGTAACCGGACTCGAACCGGTGACATCCAGAACCACAATCTGGCGCTCTACCGACTGAACTATACCCACCATATGTGGTAAGTCTCACCCTCAATAAGCTTCAAAGAGACGCGCCTGGAGAGACTCGAACTCCCGACCCACTGCTTAGAAGGCAGTTGCTCTATCCAGCTGAGCTACAGGCGCATGAGGTAAGTGTGATTGAAGCGGGTGATGGGAATCGAACCCACACAATCAGCTTGGAAGGCTGAGATTCTAGCCATTGAACTACACCCGCATACCGTACTGAACTACTTGCCGACAACCGACTTTTAGAATTATAGCAGTTTTGGCAGGGTTTGTCAATACTTTTTTTAATTTTTTTTGGTTTTGCGCCAATTTCGGTCATTAATGCATAAAAAGTTTCCCCACAGAGTCATATTATGGGCAAATATGCTTAAATTATACATAATATAAGGTTGTTTTTGACAAACGGATAATTTTGGTGTATAATAAAACAGAATGTATATATTTGTGTGAAAGGTTGATATTATGGACTATAATGCACTTGCCGAGCTTCTTTTTGCTCACATTACCAAAGCTCCGGCAGATTATGAAAAGCTATATCCCAAAAGAGAGCTTAGCGAAGATGCAAAGGTGACTCGTTTTGCTCCAAGTCCCACGGGATTTCTGCATATAGGCGGTCTTTTTGCCGCCCTCATTTCTGAACGCATTGCTCACCAATCGGGCGGAAAGTTCATTCTTCGCATTGAAGATACCGACAAAAAACGCGAGGTTGAAAACGGCGTTGAGCGTATCCTCGAAGGTTTGCTCGGGTTTGGCATCAGCATAGATGAAGGCTTTGTGGACTATGACTCTCAGGTGGGCGACTATGGCCCCTACAAGCAAAGCGAGCGTGCTGCTATATATCAGTGCTTTGCAAAAGAGCTTGTAAAAAAAGGCATGGCATATCCTTGCTTCTGCACAGAGGACGAGCTCTCGGCAATAAGAGAAAAGCAGGAAACCGAAAAGCTTCTGCCAGGATATTGGGGCAGCTTTGCCAAGTGCCGCGACCTTGCGTTTGAAGAAATAAAGGCCAACATCGAAGCAGGCAAGCCATATGTGCTCCGCCTTCGCTCATGTGGCAGCGAGGAGCGCAAGGTTTCGTTCAAGGACGGCATCAGAGGCAAAATCGAAATGCCCGAAAACATCGTGGATGTGGTAATCTTAAAATCCGACGGCATCCCCACCTATCATTTTGCTCATGTGGTTGACGATTATCTCATGGGCACCACCAATGTCATCAGAGGTGATGAATGGATTTCGTCTATCCCCATTCATTTGCAGATGTTCTATATGCTTGGCATCAAACCTCCCAAATATGCGCACATTGCCCCCATCATGAAAGAAGACGAGGGCGGCAAACGCAAAATTTCCAAACGCAAAGATCCCGAAGCAGCAGTTACCTACTATGACGAAGAGGGTTACCCTGCCGACGGTGTTATAGAATATCTGCTCAATCTTGCCAACTACACCTTTGAGGATTTCCGCAAGGCAAACAAAACTGCCCACTGGTCGGAATTTAAGCTCGAAATGAGCAAGATGAGCAACTCAGGCGGACTTTTTGACCTTGTGAAGCTCAATGATGTGTGCAAAAACAAAGTGGCGTCATACACTGCCGAGAGGGTGTACGAGCTTGCAACCGAGTGGGCACGCAAATATGACTCTGAG
>JAFYUA010000003.1 GCA_017549745.1 Clostridia bacterium
CACAAGAATAGCAAAGCAACAAGATGTCCAAACCCCCGACTATGACAATGCTTATTTTGTGACCAGAGTACCTGATATGGATGATGACATAGATGTGATTGTTGTTTTTGGCGGGACAAACGACTACGGCCATGGTGATGCAGCCATGGGAACGATGAGCGACAGAACAGACGATACTTTTTATGGTGCTCTTCACAATCTATACACAGCACTTTTAGAAAAATATCCAACCGCTACAATAGTGGTTATGACCCCGACTCACCGAGTTGATGAAAACCAGCTTTATAACGAACGCGGTGTCCGAAACGTTTCAAACTTCGAGGGATACGTTAATGTAATCAGCGAGGTTGCAGCATATTACGCAATTCCTGTTTTGGATTTATACAGACTGAGTGGTATGCAACCCGAAAATGAAACTATAAGAAATATATATATGCCTGACGGCCTTCATCCGTCAGACGAAGGGCACCGACTTATATATAACAGACTTCGTGAGTTTTTATTGAATTTGTAATTTATAAAAAACGAGAGGCTAAGCATTTTTATGCTAAACCTCTCGTTTTTTTATAAACACTCACAAATTTTCACTATAATATCTTTCAAAACTTTCAGTGCCTTTTTTATAGATTTCGCAAATAAGTTTCTGTATTTTCAATGCCTCACGTCCGCTTATGGTGGGTTCTCTGTCGTTTTCAACCGCATCATAGAAATCGGCAATTTCACGAATATGCTGAAAACCCCAATAATCTTTGCCATCCTCATAGGTCACATCTGGGTCTACGGTGGTTTTTGCAGTAAAACGACGACCGTCGTTCATAACAATTTCAGCGTTGTCATAATCCATGGTTACCTTTCCGTTTTCACACAGGAGCCTGATTTCAATAGGTTCATCGCAGCCATAATTATTCATCGCCCAAAATGCAAGCGTTGCACCACCCTTGTATCTTACAAATCCCTCGGCGGTGTCGTCAACCTCCATAATGGAGTGACCGCGATTGGACAGGTGAGCCTGAACATTTTCGATTTCGTCGTCTATAAACCAGTTTGCAAGGTCGACAGAATGAATCGCCTGATCTATCAGTACTCCACCGCCCTCTTTGTCCCATGTACCTTTCCAGTCGGACAAGCTGTAGTATTCATCAGGCTTACACCATGTGAGCACAACTCTTGCAGAGATTATTTTGCCCAAGGTGCCGTCCTGAATTTTTTCCTTGACAAGTTTTGCCGAATCATTATATCTGCATTGAAAAATGATACCATATTTTACTCCGTTTTTTTCAGCAAGTGCAACATTTTCAAGGGCATCCTCATACTTGATACTCATAGGTTTTTCGCAAAGAACATGAACGCCTGCTTCAATGGCAAATTTTGAAATAATCGGGTGAAGATAGTGAGGTACACAAATGTGAACAACATCAATATTGTCCTTGCTGATCATTTCTTTGTAATCATAATAAGCCTTGCAGTTGTACTTGCCTGCCGCTTTATCTGCCCTGTCTTTTTTGATATCGCAAACGCCGACTATCTGTGCATTTGGCAAATGATGAGCACTGGTTGCATGCATGGTGAAAATATTTCCGCAGCCTACAATTCCGACCTTAAGCATTTTTTATTTCCTCCAGCACATAATTCAGCGATTCTGCACCATCTTTTAATGTGGCTTTATTTATTGAAAGTTTTTCTTTGGCGCAATTGGTAAAATATACCAATTCGTTATAATAGCCGCCAAGGTCAGAAATATTACCGCCTTCAAATCCACCACCCAAATTTTCAGCTTTCTCAATCTTGATTTCCTGAGCTGTATTTTCTGTATAAAGCATAAGCTTTCCGCCAGCATTTTCAACAGTTGCTTTTTCAAATACAACCCTAAATGTAGCATCGAAAGGATAGGTTTCAGGAAGTCCCCATGTGCCCTCTACACCAACAACAAAATCATCATAGCTCAGGAGAGAATTTATGTATGAATTTTTCTCGCCGATTATATTTTTTATGGAGGTTATCTTATTGGGTATTCCAAATAACGACAACACATAATCCATATCATGAATGTGCAAATCCTGTGCTGCACCGCCTGAGAGCTCGGATTTTAAAAGCCAGTCATTCCATCCCCATGTTGGAACAGGGCTGATTCGGCGGAAATTGGCATTGACTATTTTACCGTAAGCACCCCCATCAATAATTTCTTTGAGTTTAACATATTCGTCCCAAAATCTGATTACCTGACCGATTTGCACATTGCAACCAGTTTCTTCGGCTTTTTTCATCATTTGAGAGGCTTGCTCATTGGTTAATGCAATAGGTTTTTCCACAAACAAATACCCAACCTTTTCCATGGCATTTATTGCATATTCCGAGTGAAGATATGTGGGCAGGCAAATGTCAATAACGTCTACATCGGCATTTGCAATCAGTTCTTTACCATCACCGTAAATAACTGCATTTGTCCCTTCAGCCAGCTTCTCGGCACATTCTTTTCTCAAATCTGCTAAAGCAACGATTTCAACATCAGCTATGTTTTTGTAGCAATTAGCGTGCATTGTTCCCATAAATCCACAGCCGATTATACCTATTTTCAACATAAAGATTTCCTCCTTTTATTTTCTGCCCAAAATTTTATCCATTGAATTTGATGTGTTATACAATATAGTTTCAGGATACTGTGCATATGGCGGAAGCATTTCTGCCGTTACCCAATTATCATATCCTATATTATCCAATGATTTTTTTACATCAATATAATCAACATCGCCTGCAAGCAAATCAACGAATCCGTCAAGACTGCCTACGTTTCGTCTGTAATCTTTGAAATGTACTTTCTTTATTCTGTCGCCCAATATCTTTATCCAATGCTGGGGGTATCCGCAGTACAGGACATTACCAACATCAAAATATGAACCCACATAAGGCGAATTAATTTTATCTATGAAATCACGCATTTCAAGGGGCGAAAGCAAAAACTTATTCCATACATTTTCGATAGCGATTGAAACCTTTAAGCTTTCAGCTACAGGCGCAAGCTCTTTAAGGGCACTAAGTGCTCTTTCATAAGCAACATCATATTCAACTATCTCGCTTTGCGGCTCAAATGCGACATTCACTGCCCCGGGCACAACCAAAATAGTATCGCAGCTAAGCCATGATGCTATTTCAAGCTGTTTTTTTGTAATCTCTTTTGCCTTTTGGCGTTTTTCTTCATTTTCAGAGGTGTAATTGTATGTCCAATAAAGACCGCTTGCTACGCTATAAAGCTCTATTCCTACCTCTTTAGCCATTTCTTTTATTGCCAGTATCTCTTCTTTTGTTGATGTAAGTGTAACTGCGCCGTCTTCTGCCAGCGCTAATTCCACACCATCGAAGCCTGCATCCTTTGCAAGCTCAAAACACTTTTTCAGATCAGGTTCTGCAAATGACCATATACTTATTCCTTTTTTCATGTTAATACCTCCTTGATATTTTCTTGTTTATATGATAAAATAAGGAAAATACAATTGGAATATATTTTTTTGCATGAAAGGTATAAATTTGTAAACAGGGGAATCAAAATGAAATCGAATTATATAAAACACAAGATTGCAAATTTAATAAGCGTAAACAAGATTGTGTCTATACATTACTACGAGCTTGACAAAAACTTTTGCTATGATGGTGAAAGTCATGACTTTTGGGAAATTGTGTATGTAGATTCCGGTCAGATTATAATAGATGCAAACAACACAGAATTTCACTTGAGACAGGGAGAAATTATTTTCCATAAGCCAAATGAATTTCATACCCTCAAAGCCGACAAAAAGACAGCAGCCAATGTTTTTGTTATTTCTTTTGTTTGCTCTTCAAAGTCAATGGATTTTTTTAAAAACAAAATCATAACTGTTCCTGCTAAATCGAAAAAATATATTTCAAATATCATAGAAGAATACAATCATACATTCAATACAATGGCACTTGAAGATATAAAGTTAGAAATAAAGGAAAACCCGCCAATCGGCGGGCAACAAATGATAAGAACATATTTGGAGCAGTTTTTGATTATGCTTATCCGAAGTGAGCAGGATAGTCACGACCTGCGCATTTTTCCAAATAAGGAAAGCATGGAAAATCATCTTGTGTCTCAAATGCTTCATATCATTGAAGAAGGAACTTATAACAAGATTTCTGTTGAGCAGATCTGCAACGAGCTAAATTACTCACGCACTTACCTATCAAAATTGTTCAAAACAGTTACTGGGTATACGATTTTAGAATATATTCTGCGTAATAAAATCCGTGAAGCTAAAAAACTGATACGCGAAGAAAAATACAACTTCACTCAGATTTCTGATTTACTCGCATTTGACAATCCGCACTATTTTTCATCAGTTTTCAAAAAAATTGCCAACATGACACCCACGGACTACAAGAACTCCATAAGAAAACTCTGATCAAACCCCTTACACAATCAACACATATACAAATAAAAACACTTTGAATTCCTTCATAGACTTTCCTTCTCTTCTGTGGTATGTTAGTGTTGCATTTCAAAAATAAGGAGAGTTGAATATGAATATTACAAAAAAGAAAATGGCCTTTTTGGGCGACAGCATCACAGCAGGAGGAATAGTCAGCGACCAAAAAACATCTATTGGAAGCTCTTTGAACAATATGATGATTGCACAGTTGTGGGATATGGAAAAAGCGCCACAAGAATAGCAAAGCAACAAGATGTCCAAACCCCCGATTATGATAATGCTTATTTTGTGACGCGTGTGGCTGATATGGATGATGACATAGATGTGATTGTTGTTTTTGGCGGAACAAACGACTACGGCCATGGTGATGCAGCCATGGAACGATGAGCGACAGAACAGACGACACATTTTATGGTGCTCTTCGCAATCTTTATACCTCTCTTATCAACAAATTCCCTGCATCGACAATCGTTATCATGACTCCTACCCATCGCATTGACGAAAACTGCATGTATAACGAACGCGGTGTGTGCAATATGTGTAATTTTGAAGGATATGTAAATGCAATCATTGATGTTGCAGCATATTATGGTCTGCCCGTCCTTGACCTGTACAGAACCAGCGGCATGAATCCGGAAAACGAAACCATAAGACAGAAATATATGACCGATGGTTTTCATCCGTCAGACGATGGTCACCGCCTCATTTATGAAAGACTCAAAGGCTTTTTGAGTACACTATAAGACATTTATTTTGGAGGAAACTTATATAACCAATGATGAAAGGGCATCACAGATGTTGGAACTCGGTACTGCTGATTACAGCAAGCCTTCAGTTATCTATCACTTGTCGTTAGATAGAGGACAGATTATGTCCAATATCAAAGCATTAGCAAGTGAATAAATTGCGGAAGTTGATCTTGAAAAATTACTCAATCACAAGAAACTTAGCTTTTCGTCTTTGTAAAAGCTCTTACTCCTATTAGACGATTTGAAAACGAAAAAAGTCAAATATATTATAACATTTTTATGATATATTTCAAAGATACCCTATATCGAAATATGATACACTGTAACCAAAGATAAGGATTTTGAAAAAACTTCGTAGACTTATGCAATCTTCTGTGGTATGTTTGTGTTGCCGAAAGGCAAATACAAAATCAGAGAGGAAGAATTTTATGAAGAAAAAAGTATTATGTACGGCATTGGCAGTGACTATGATGCTAACAACAACGGCATCGGCAACTGCAAAACCTTTGTGGCTCAGTAAATATCGAGTAACCTTTGACAATGAACTTGGAATTGTAGGAAATGTAACTTTGCAATTCGCATCGGATGGCGGTAGCTTTATCAGACCAATAACCAAAAGATATGGTGAGAGCATTAGCCTCGAAAGCTACATCCCGACAAAATACGGATATACATTCAAAGGATGATTCACCGATCCGAGAACTAAACAGAATCAGGTAAAAACATTTAAATTCACAAAGCCTGATGTCTTGTATGCGAAATGGGAAAAGAATCCTGAAGAACCCATAAATCCAAATGACGAGATTATGAACAAGGACACCTGCTATCTCACAGACGAGGAAACAAAAATACGAAATGAAATTATAGAAGAAAAAAAACAAAGCCTACATAGAAGGCTTCGGCTATGTAGCAACGGCTAAAACAAAAACCATTATCATAGACTCAGACGGCGATATAAACAAAATGGTCGGCACAATGAAATAAGGCTCTATATAAACAAAAAGAGGTTATGCATAAAAAGCGTGCGTAACCTCTCAGACTGTCGAAGAACCCGACTTTGCATTAAGCAAGTTTGCAGTGAGACCTAACTGTTATTAACGAAAATAGCACTCTGAGAATGTATCAATCATTCTTGGAGTGCTATTTTTATTGTATACAGAAAACCACGCGATAGTCGCGTGGTTCAATAAAGGTTAACCGATGA
>JAFYUA010000183.1 GCA_017549745.1 Clostridia bacterium
CTGCCGCCTGCCGAATCACCCTCGACGATGTAGATTTCCGTCTGGGTGGGGTCTTTTACTATGCAATCGGTGAGCTTGCCGGGGAGTGAGCTTGAACCAAGAGGAGTTTTGCGGGTGGCTTCTCTTGCCTTTCGGGCAGCAATTCTTGCCCTCGATGCCATGAGAGCTTTTTCGATGATGGCTTTGCCCACCTTTGGATTTTCTTCAAGAAAATCGGCAAGCTTTTCTCTCACCATGTTTTCTACAAGACCTCTTATCTCGGAATTGCCGAGCTTGGTTTTGGTCTGACCTTCAAACTGAGGTTCTTCAAGCTTTACTGAAATTACTGCAATGAGACCTTCTCTGGCGTCTTCGCCTGTGAGTTCTTCATCATCTTTCATGAGCTTATATTTTTTGGCATAATCCACAAGCACCTTTGTGAGAGCAGATTTGAAGCCTGTCTCATGTGTGCCTCCTTCGGTGGTGGAGATATTGTTGGCAAAGGATTCTATTGTTTCGTCATATGCAGTAGACCATGAAAGAGCCACTTCTGCCATGGATCCGTTTTTCTCTCCGCTTACATATATGACATCTTCATGAATTGTCTCTAAGGTGTTTCTTCTTTGCTTCTTTTCATTGAAAAGATATGACACAAAGTTCTTTATACCGCCGTCATAGTGCAAAAATTCTGATACTTCTTCTTCGCCTCTTTTGTCGGTGAAGTTAATCTTTATGCCACCGTTTAAGAAGGCTTGTTCTCTTAGTCTTTTAAGGAGTGTGTCATATTCATAGACAGTTTCTTCAAAAATTTCACCGTCTGCCCAAAAGGTAACTTCGGTGCCTGTTTTGTCGGTTTTGCCTATTATTTCTACCTCACCCTGAGGCACACCTCTTTCATATCTGCGAAAATGTATGTTTTCGCCGTCCCACACTTTAACCTCGAGCTTGGTGGAAAGAGCATTTACAACCGATGCACCCACACCATGCAGACCGCCGGATACCTTGTAACCTCCGCCGCCGAATTTACCGCCTGCGTGAAGAACTGTGAAGATAACATCAAGTGTGGAAAAACCCATCTTGGGGTGAATGCCTGTGGGCATACCTCTGCCGTTATCTCTTACTGTGACGGAATTATCTTCATTGAGTGTGACATCTATCCTGTCACAATATCCTGCCAGAGCTTCATCAATACTATTGTCTACTATTTCATACACAAGATGGTGAAGACCTCTTATTGATGTAGAGCCTATATACATACCCGGTCTTTTTCTGACAGCTTCAAGACCTTCCAATACTTGAATTTGACTTTCGTCATAGTTTGTATTAATTTCGCTCATAATCTGCATCCTTTCATATTGGTGTAGATAAAATTTAAAAATCTATTTTAATATTTGCTCTTTTGGAAAGAGTCTGAGAAGAAATGGGTGAGATATATAATTTTTCCTCGCCTTTTTCCTCTACCAGAACAAAAGACCTCGGCAAATCCTCTTCACTCACATTTATAACTTTGCCTTCGTTTGTAGCTTTTTTAAAATATTCCTGAGTTATTTTTGAAGTAGATGAATTATCCAAATCAAATATTGCCACAATGTATTTTTTGTTTACAGATATATCTGCTCCTAAGTGAAGGTACACATTTATCACCTATTCTTTTATTACTTTGCCGTTTTCAACTCTGAAAACATAGCAATTTTCAAAATTTATGTTTTCTTTTTCGGTGCAGGTTATAATTACCTGTTTATCATTTATGTTTTCCAAAAAGAATTTTCTTCTTTCCTCATCAAGCTCACTTAGTATATCATCAAGCAGCAGTATAGGTGTGTCACCTGTTTTTTCTTTGATTATTTCACATTCAGAAAGCTTTAATTTGAGCACACATGACCTCATCTGACCCTGCGATCCGTATTTTTTAATATTTATATCATTCATAAATATTTCAAAATCATCTCTGTGAGGACCTGTGAGAGTGATGCCTTTTTCAAAATCTCTTTCCCTTGATGAATAAAGCTGATGCAAAAAATTATTTTTGTCTTCAAAATCACCTTTTACACTTGGTGTGTAGATAAGCTTTATTTTTTCGGTTATAAAGCTTCCATCACCCACAATATTGATGGTTTCATTTATCTTGTCTATGGCACTGCTTCGCATCTGGTTTATCTTCACACCAAGTGATGCAAGCTTTTCATCCCATATATCAAGAGTAGAAATCATATTCTTGCTTTTTTGCTTGAGCACATTGTTTCTTTGCTTAAGCACTCTGTAATAGCTTATGAGATTTTTAAAATAAGTAGGCTTTATCTGGCTTATAAAAGAATCTATGAATTGTCTTCTCACACCTGGCCCATCTTTTATAAGATTGAGATAATCGGGAGTGAAAATAACCATGTTGTATTCACCCACAAGCTCACTGAGCTTTTCGAGCTGAATACCGTTTAATCTCACGCTCTTTTTATCCTGCACAAAAACAAGAGCATCGCTACTGCCTTGATTGGTTTCAAAAAGTGCATGAATTTTAAAATAATCCTCACCAAATTTTACGGCTTCTCGGTCTTTTAAACATCTGAATGATTTTCCGCTTTGAAAAAAATACAAAGCTTCTACTATATTGGTTTTTCCCTGACCGTTATGACCGTATATTATATTCATTTTTGGTGAAAATTCAATAATCTGGTTATCATAATTTCTGAAGTTTTGAAGATTTAGATTTTTAATATACATTATTTCACAATTAGTTCAAAAACTTCGTCGCCAAGGTCTACTTTAACTTCATCATCTTCATAAAGCTTTCTGCCGCGGCGAAGCTCTGCCTCACCATTCACAGTGACTAACCCTTGCTTTATCATTTCTTTTGCTTCGGCACCGTCGAATGAAATGCCTGCAAATTTTAGAAATTGGTCAAGCTTTATAAAAGGAGTGGATATTTTAATTTCTTTCATTTAAAAATTCACCTTACTTATTTTTGAGTTCCATAGGAAGAACCATATAAAGATATGAATCACCCTCAAGAGGCTTTATAACAAAAGGACCTCTCATGTTGGTAAATTCAAATGAAGCATATTCATCTTCAATGCATTTTAAAGCATTTAAGATGAGCTTGCTGTTTACACCTATGCGCAAATCATCACCGTATTTGTCTACATCAATCTTTTCACAGAAATTACCAAATTTTGAAATACATTCCACAGTTATCTCAGAATTTTTGAGTTTCAACACAATAGGAATGTTGGGGTCATCATAATTGATGATGATAGAAGCTCTTTCTATCATTTCTCTGAAAGCTTTGATGTTGATTTTTGCAGTGATGTTTGACTGAGGGGGAATGAGACGGTTGTAATCAATAAATTCACCCTGCAGAAGATTTGAAACAATTGTGAATGTGTCAAATTTGAACATTACACTTGAATTGTTGACGAAGATATCCACAATTGTAGAATCATCTTTCAATATTTTCAAAATATCTGAAAGCACTTTTTCGGGCACAACAAATTTCAAATCCTGAAAAGATGTTTCGGGGATAATCTGATTGCGAAGTGCAAGCCTTGTTTTGTCAATTGCAATTGCTTTCATGTTGCTTTTGTTGATTTCAAAGCAAATGCCCATAAGGATAGGTCTGCTTTCATCATCAGATGCAGCAAAGAGAGTATTTTTAATTGTTTCTTTTAAGTTTTTGGAATAAATTCTGATGTTACTTCCGTCTTCAACCTTTGAAATTGAAGGATAACCCTCACTTGAAAGATACAATATATTGAACATTGTGTTTTCACAAATGATTTTAATCTCATTGCCCTCTGATGTGTAAAGCTTAACCTTGCCATCGGGAATATTGCGGATTATATCATAGAAAATTCTTGAATCAACAATGAGTGTGCCGCCTTCTTCAATATCAGCATCGAACACACTTTCAATTGATATATTGCCGTCACTTCCTGTGAATTTGATTTTGTCATCGGCTTCTATTTTCATTCCTCTTAATATATCAACGCTATTATTTGGTGCAATTGCTTTTGAAACGATATCAATTGATTTTAAAAGAACTTCTTTAGTACATGAAAATTTCAAATTTAACACTCTCCTTAAATAAATATATA
>JAFYUA010000184.1 GCA_017549745.1 Clostridia bacterium
CGCTGAGAACTTCCATAGCCTTCAAAAGCTGCATGGGTGACGAGGTGTGGGAAGCAAAAGATGATGCAGGGAAAAATGATGTGAGGAGAGCAATGCAGAGCATAGCTGATAAAATTCTATTCTTCAATGTAATTCCTCCTTTAATCATATCTGAGTGCGTCTATGGGATTGAGGCGTGATGCTTTCTTGGCAGGGAAATAACCAAAGGCTATTCCTATGAGAGCAGAAACGGTGAACGAAATGGCAATTGCACCAAGTGAAACAACCGACTTCATATCCATTAATGCCGATGCGGCATATGACCCGACTATGCCGAGCAATATGCCTATGACACCGCCAAGGCAGCTCGTGGTGATGGCTTCTACCACAAACTGACTCATGATGTCCCATGGTGTGGCACCGAGTGATTTGCGTATGCCGATTTCGCGTGTACGCTCTGTGACCGACACAAGCATAATATTCATGATGCCGATGCCGCCCACAAGCAGTGACACTGCGGCAATTCCTGCAAGCATAAGTGACATTGATGCCATCATTTCGTTTACTGTGTCTATCATTTCGCTCATGTTGGACACTCTGTATGCATTTTCGGAGCCGAAAACGCCAAGCAGATATTGCTGAATGAGCGATTGAGCCTTGTCGGCAACTTCTTTGGACACTGCATTGAAGGTGTATGTGCCCATGCTGAAGCCGCTTGTTATCTTCTGTGACATGGTGTAGGGCACAAGAATGATGTCATCTTCGCTTGCCTCTTCGCCATCGGCTGCTTCATCAAGAACACCCACAACCGAGAAATCTATTCCGTTTATTTTGATGCTCTCACCAAGCACCTGAGTAGTGCCAAAAAGCTCTTTGGCAATGTAGGTGCCTATGACACAATTGCGCAACCGATATTCAGAATCGGCATATTGAAGCCCTCTGCCGAGGTCAATCTCTCTGCCCTTTATGCCTGTATAATACTCATTGACGCCTGCTAAAGTAGACGGAGCGACATTGGCAGAGCCGTTTTTGACAGTGGTGCCTGCAATGGTGATTACGGGTGTCATGGATTTGAGATATTCGGGATTATCGTCCACAAGATTTTGCATGTCATCTACCGACACATTCCTGTTGCCGCCCCTGCCCATGACATTCACATTTATGGTGGTAGCACCCATCTTTTCAAACCGCGACACTATGTCACTTGTGACACCATTGACCATGCTCACTATGACGATAACTGCAGCAACGCCGATAATTATGCCAAGCATGGTGAGAATGGCGCGCATTTTTGATGCCGACAAGCTTTTGAGAGCAAGAATAAACGCCTGTTTTAAATTCATATATCCTCACCCTCCTTTGTGTGGTCTGAAATGATTTTGCCATCGTGAATACGCACAACTCTTTTGATTTGCTCAGCTATGGAATTATCATGAGTGATGAGCACAATTGTTGTGCCCTCACGGTTGAGCTTTTTGAGAAATTCTATCACATCCTGCCCTGTTTTGGAGTCGAGAGCACCTGTGGGTTCATCGGCAAGTATAACGGGCGGATTGCCCGCAAGCGCGCGTGCAATGGACACCCTCTGCTGCTGACCGCCCGAAAGCTGAGACGGATATTTGCTAAATCGGTCAGCAAGACCCACCCTTTCGAGCGCATTCATAGCCAGCTGTTTTCTTTCGTGTGCTTTGACGCCCTTATACAAAAGCGGAAGTTCCACATTTTCGAGAATGTTCAACTTGGGAATTAGGTTGTATTGCTGAAACACAAAGCCAAGCTCACGGTTGCGTATGTGGGCAAGCTCTTTTTCGTTCATGCAGCTCACATCACTGCCATTGAGATGGTATGAACCGCTTGTGGGAATGTCGAGGCAGCCTATGATGTTCATGCATGTGGACTTGCCAGAGCCTGATGAGCCGACTATAGCCACAAATTCGCCTTGTGATATGTGCAGAGACACCCCGTCGAGCGCACGGATTTCACTGTCGCCGTCGGAGTAGATTTTGTATATATCATTGAGCTCTATCATATGCTATCTCATACCTCCGAAGGCTCTGTTCTGACCGCCCATTGAGCTTCTGCCCTGGCCGCCCATGCCCGAAGGCATACCGCCGCCCATGCCAGACATACCGCCGCCCATAGCAGGCATACCGCCACCCATGCCCGGCATGCCGCCCATCATGGTGTTGGCAGACTCTGCCTGAGTGGTATCGGGCAAGAGCACCTTGTCACCCTCGGCAAGACCTCGTTTTATCTCGATGTAGCTTTCGTCGGAAAGACCTGTTTCTACAAAGATTGCCTTGTAACCGTCGGGGATATCGAGTGAATCTATCATATTCTGCATGCGTGCTTTCATTTTTTCATCAGCATCGCCACTTGGTTTGGAATCCATCGGGGGCGCAAAAGCTTTTGCGCCTGCAGGAACTGCCGATGAATCTGCACTCATGGGATGTCTCTGGGCTGCAGAGCCTGCGGCAAAATCGGGTCTCTGACCGCCAAAAGTACTCATGCTTTCCATGCTCACTCCCTCAGATGCACTGTCATCGGACACAATGACAATATTACCTCTGCGCACTGCCGAAACGGGCACAACAATTACATCTTCAACCTTTTGTATCACAACACTTGCCGACACATTCATGCCGGGAATGAGCTTGTCATAGCTTTGTTGTGCAAATCCTTTTTGTTTATCCCTGGAATCTATGGTTATCTTTACAGGATATGATGTGACACCATTGTTGGAAGAGCCTACAATGCTGATGTTGGTGACGGTTGCACCAAAAGTGACTCCCTCTATTGCATCGGCAGTCACCTCAACGCTCATGCCTTCTTCAAGCTTGGAGATGTCGAGCTCGTCTACACTCATTTCAAACACAAGTGCCGAAAGGTCGGCTATGATAGCCATGGCGCCTGAGGTGTTAGATGTTTCGAGCTTTTCGCCTGCTTTGATATTCTTCTGAATAATAGTGCCTGTGATGGGAGCTTTGACC
>JAFYUA010000185.1 GCA_017549745.1 Clostridia bacterium
AGAATAAAATCAAAATCACCTGCTATGTAGTAGCACTCTGTGATGAAAGAATTGTCTTTGACCTTTTTCACAAAGTTCTCATAATGCTTGGGGTGTTCAAGCCTCACAGTGATGAAGGCACTCAGGTCTCTGCCCAGAATGCTCTGGTTTATTATGGCAGTGTATTGCTTGATAAGACCTGAGCTTTCAAGCTTTTTGATGCGTTCTATCACAGCCGATGTGGAAAGATTAATCTTTGCACCTATGTTGGTAGCATTTTCTCTTGAGTTCTCTTTAAGACAACTCAGAATTTCATAATCAATTGCGTCCAAAAATCTCACCTCGATTTTCTAATCTAATTATATTAAAAAGGCGTAAAAAAGTAAATATATCATCGAAAAGTCGAAAATATATTCGGTATTTTTCTATTATAGCAAAAAATCTTTCGAATATCAATTGTTATATTATGGATTTCGGCAAAATCTTTGCCAAATTTTTAAAAAACCAAAACAAAAAAGGACAAAAAGCCTGTGTGAGACTTTTTTGTCCTTGTGTTAAATTACAATGCCGCCGTTTGGACTTATGACCTGACCTGTGATGAATGCTGCGTCATCAGATGCAAGGTAGCATATGAGTGAAGCCACCTCATCGGGACTTCCTGTACGGCATAAGGGGGTTTCTTCGCATAGAGCTGCAATGTCATCGGCTCCGAGGTGAGAGTTCATGGCAGTGTCGATGACTCCCGGTGCAACACAATTGACAGTGATGTGCGATGGTCCCAGCTCTTTGGCAAGAGCTTTGGTAAATCCAATGAGAGCTGCCTTTGATGCACTGTAGTGCACCTCGCACGAAGCACCTGCTATGCCCCATATAGACGACACATTGATTATTCTGCCCCATTTGCAGCTTACCAAGTGGTCGTAGGCACACTTGACAGTGTTGAAAGCTGAGCCGATGTTTACATCAAACATCTCGTCCCATTCTTTGCGAGATATATCGCAAAAGAGCTTTTGCTGCGAGATGCCTGCATTGTTTATGATGATGTCGGCACCACCAAAACGCTCGGCCACAAGCTGCCAGCAAGCTTTGGTCTGTTCAAAATCTGCCGCGTTGCATTTTACTACTTCAAGGCTCTTACCGCTATGAGATAGGCGCATTGCATCGGCGGCATCGTCGTCTGACCTATAGGTGGCAACAACATTGAAACCCTTGGCAAGGAAAGAGTCGGTGCATGCTTTGCCAATGCCTTTGGTGCCTCCTGTTATGAGAACTGTGTGTGTCATGTCAAATCCCCGTTTCATTTGTTGTCCATAATATTTTTTGCCTTGAGCACTGCTGCTATGGTCTTGCCGTCTTTAATCTCGCCCGACATCACCATGGCGCAAAGCTCTTTAAAAGCAATCTTCACCACATCGACAAATTCATCATCATCGGGATTGGCATCACCAAATGAAAATTCCGTGGCAAGGTAGAGATGGATAACCTCGTTGGTATAGCCTACCGACGGATAGAATTTGCCGAGTGAGATGAGTGATTTGGCAACAAGACCGGTTTCCTCGGTAAGCTCTCTTTTGCCGCACACCTCGGGGGGCTCATTGGGGTCGAGCTTGCCTGCAGGGATTTCGCAGATGACATCATCATATGGTTTGCGGAACTGGCGCACAAGATAGGCATAGCCTTGCTCATCGATTGCAAGCACTCCCACTCCGCCGGGGTGAAGCACCATCTCACGGGTGGCGCAGCTACCGTCGATGTCCACAGTGTCTACCACATATTCAAGCACTCTGCCTTTATATATAACATTACGCTCTATGGTTTTTTCGGATTTAATCATTTTGATTCCGACCTTTTTTCATATTTTATTATCATTTTCACAACCATCAATCCACAAGCACTGCCAATCACTATTATCACCGCAGCCCATATCCATCGATTGCTGTAGTCGCGCGCGGCGCTCTCTGAGCCGACCGACATTCCCGATTCGGCTTCCTTGGTTGTCTCTCCCTTTTCGTTGACAAACGAAATGCCCTCTTGCTCGGTGATTCTGATTTCCACACCATTGTTGGCAGTGTCGTGAGTATACACCACCGAATCTCTGATGGAATAGTCGGCATTTTTGCCGTTTGAGCCAACAAAGCGATACAGTGCAGTGAGCTCCATGGCACCGGGGGTGTTGTCAATGGTGTCGGGCACGATGAAGTTGAAGGTGTCATGACTTGCCGCATTCACATAAAATGCACCGTTTTTGACTTTGTAGGCATTGCCATTGAAGGTGAGCGACAAAAGCAGGTTATCACCTATCTTTGGGCGATGGTTAAAGCCGTCATAATACATATATGACCTAAGACCTTCAACCTCTATTTTTTCACCAACGATTGACTTGGCTTCGCCTCTGCTGCCGGTGGTTGATTCGGCTTCAACCTTTTTGTCTTCGCCGATTTCTTCCATGACCTCTACCGAGCAGATGTTATTGCCTATTGACACAACAGTGGCAAAGATGAGCTTATCCTGCTTGCCTGCAATGATGTTTTCAATCATGGTGAGAGTGTCGGTGGCGGCCAGTGCTGCAACTGACGAAATCACAATGCTGATGCAAACTGCAATCAAGATGAAAGCTTTTGATAGATTTTTCATAACATTTCACGACCTTAAAGAAAAGGCTGTCGCAACACATCTTATGCACCTGCAACAGCCTTTTGTTATTGAATATTAAAAACTAATTATTCTGCGTCTGCTTCGGGAGCCTCGATGGCTTCAGGAGCTTCTTCAGCTGCGGGAGCTTCTTCCTCAACAGGAGCTTCTTCCTCTGCAGCAGCAGGAGCAATAAGAGCTCTGATGCTGAGACCAATCTTCTGAGCTTCGAGATCGATTTCAACAACCTTTGCCTGAACATGCTGACCAACAGTGAGTTCATCTTCAACCTTGCCGATTCTCTTGTCAGCAACCTGAGAGATGTGAATGAGACCGTCTACACCGGGGTAGATTTCGGCAAATGCACCAAAGGGTACAATTCTTACGATTTTACAATCGATAACATCGTCAACCTTGAGCTCGTCTTCAACCTTTTTCCAGGGGTTATCTTCGGCTCTCTTGAATCCGAGAGAT
>JAFYUA010000186.1 GCA_017549745.1 Clostridia bacterium
CACCGCATTGGCTTTTGGTGTGAAAGTCATCATGTGGGCGTGCTACACTGCAGGCTGGTGGCACAATCATGTGGTGGACGAAAGCGGCAACACAACCAGGCTGTATGCAGACATTGTGAGAGTAAACCGCGAGATTAAAAGGTTCTATAAAAAATATTCACAGTATAAATGCATCTCAACTCCCGAAATGAAATCAGATAACTCATTCATGGTTTGCAGGCTGGAAAATTTGCAAACAGGCAAAAAAGATGCAATGTATGTGGTAAAAATAGCCGATGGCGAATTTTCATTTGAATGTAAAAGCAAGCCACGGGTTTATTGCATGGATAAAAATTGCACAGTGAAGTATGACAAACGCTTCGGCAAATGCACCCTGAGCTTTGCATCAGGCTATGGCGCTATTGTTGAAACAAATTAAAAAAACCCTGCCCGTCTTTAGCTCGCGGGCAGGGTTTTTATAACACTTGTTTTACAACACTGCATTTTTCAATGCCGTAATATTTCATACATTCTATGGCGTCTTGCGCTATCACTTCGCCGCACACCACAATGGGCACAGCAGGCGGACACGCCACATTGGCCGAAGCAAGCACTCTGCCGCATGCCTTATCTGCATCAACTTCTTCGCGCATGCAAAGGCTTGCGTCCCTTATGCTCATTGCCTTTTGGGGCTTACTCATCATCGGCGCTCTCTGGGTGATGGCGCACCTTTGAGGTATACTGAGCAGAGCATCGGTGAGGGCGGAT
Organism: Clostridia bacterium; assembly: GCA_017549745.1. Classification (GTDB taxonomy): domain Bacteria; phylum Bacillota; class Clostridia; order UMGS1810; family UMGS1810; genus RGIG1828. Next base: position 748 of record JAFYUA010000186.1, read on the forward strand.
AGCTCCTCGTCATCATTTTCGGGCGTGAGCATGAGCACTGCAAAATCAGGGTCGGCAAATTCGCAGATGATGTTGCCTTTGGCAAGTATGTCGGCAATCTCACTGCCTGTGTAGCCATAGCTTTTGGCGTCGATGGTAAGCTTGAGTTTTTCGTCGCCCAATAGCACATATCCGTTTTGGGTGAGCGCGCCTTTGACGGCATCGAGCTTTTTGGCAAAGTCTGAGAGCCTTTGGCGGTAGCCGTTTGCAATGTAGCCGTTGGTATGGTCAAGTGATGCCAATATGAGATATGACGGACTCGTGGAGCCAAAGAGCGCAAGAGCCGCTTTTGCCTGATTGGCAAGCTGAGGCGGCAAAGCTGATGACAGGTGCATATATGCGCCCCCCGTGAGCACGGGGAGGGTTTTGTGAGCCGAATCGCAGCACATGTCTGCTCCCAAGTCAATTGGGTGGAGCGAGCCTGGCAAAAATTTGAGATATGCGCCGTGGGCATTGTCCACTATCAGCAGCACTCCGTGGCGGTGACACACCTGTGCGAGTGCGGCTATGTCGGCAGTTGTGCCAAGATAGTCGGGCGAGGTCACATACACCGCAGCAGGGAGAGTGGGAGCAAGTGAAAACTTTTGGTCGAGAGCTTGGGCATCGATGGCGCAGCTAAGATATGAGCTATCCGACCTGCCATAGAGCCACTCGGTGTCAAACCCCAAAAGTGCAGCAGCGCTCATGAATGTCTTGTGAGCATTGCGAGTTGCCCACACAAGATTTGAGCGACCCGCCTCTTTTGCATGGAGCATGGCAAGATAGAGCATCGCCCTTATGCAAAGTGATGACCCCTCGGTGGAATAAAATGTGCGCGAGCCAAAAAGCTCGCCTGCATTTTTTTCGCTTTGCGCTATTATTCCGCTTGCTTCATACAGGCTGTCGGCACCGCTTATCTCGGTGATGTCCATGGCTTCAAAGCCCAGAAAGCTCTTGCCCTTGTGCCCGGGCATATGAAGCCTTGAGGCATTTTGGGCACTGTATTGCCTTAAAAAATCACAAATCGGGGTATTCATCATTCATCCTCGTCAATTTCTTGAGCTGCTGCAAGCATTATGGCACATTCCATTCTCTTTTTGAAAAGCTCGCAGCCGTATTTGTAGATGCCCTTCACCGAGCCTGTGCTATGATATGCATTGGCAGCGCAGCCGCCCGAGCAATAAAGCCTTGCCCAGCAATCGCGGCAGTCTTTTCGTTCATACACATTGCAGCTTGCAAATTCGTCTTGGATTGAAGTGTTGGTCACGCCACTCCATATGTCGCCAAGCTTGAATTTTTCGTCACCCACAAACTGATGGCAGGGGTACAAATCGCCCCA
>JAFYUA010000187.1 GCA_017549745.1 Clostridia bacterium
CGTCCTGAGCCAGGATCAAACTCTCAATAAAAATTCGATCAGACCGTAGTCTGAAAAGTTCTTATTTAAGTTTGTTAGCTCATATAAAACACTAACTTAATTTACTGAATTTAAAGCATTTCGCTTCAACTCAAATTCTCTTTTCGAGAACCTCTTATACTGTTCATTTTTCAAAGATCAATGTTGCCGCGTCAAGCGACTTGTATATAATATCACATTGCAATTTGATTGTCAACAAAAAAAGCATCTTTTTTTCACTTTTATTAACATTGACAATTACAAATGCATGTTTGCCGATGACTATATGTGAAATTTCACAATAAAGCAACAAACCGGCAATCAAATACAGCTCGGCATATCCTTATTTTTACCAAAACATACATAAATATACTATAAAACTGAAAACAGGTATGGTATTTTATTTGATTTTATGTTATTATATAAATATATGTAGTATTAAACAAGGAGAATAACAAATGAAAAAAATTATTCCTGCTATTATTCTTACTCTATGCACAATCAGTTCATGTTTTTTTGGCAGTATTGCCTTTGCAGAGCCTGACAACGAAAAGGAAACAAAAAAAACTACATACTCCCCTCACAGTAAATACATGCTTATGGCAGACCTTGGCAGTGACCTTGTGTTATATGAAAAAAACTGCGTGGATAAAATCGCACCATCGGGATTTGCAAAAATCCTCACTGCGATAACTGTGCTCGAGCAATGTGACGACATTACTAAAAAGGTGAGCATAAAAGACGGAATACTCAAAGACTACAACTATAACAACAGAAACATCGGGCTTAAATACGGAGAAAAAATAAGCATTGAAGATATGCTCAAAGCTATGCTTGTTTATGATGCAGGTGATTGCGCTATCGCACTTGCACATAGCGTGGGTGAGTCATATGACAGCTTTGTTGATAAGATGAATGAAACAGCAAAAAATGCTGGAGCTGAAAACAGCAGCTTTGTTCACCCCGCAGGCTTTGAAGCGAAGGGACAAAAAACCACCCTTATGGATATGTATTATATCACGAAATATGCTCTCAAGAACAAAACATTTGCTAAAATTGTGAGCCTTGACCGCATTGAAATAAAACCAACCAACAAATATAGCGAAAGCAGGATTTTGTTTAATACCAACCAATTCATAACCACATATTATTCACTTGACCATTACAATGCAAATGTGTATGGGGTGAAAAGCTATTATAATGACGCTGAAAACTGCGGCGTCATTGCCAAATATAATGATTTGCAAAACAATCTGCTCGTTTTGTGCTCAGGAGCCGACACCAAAGAGGGAAACAGCTTTGCATATAATGATGCAAAGCACATGATTACATATGCCAAAGAGAATTTCACTCAGGTAAATGTGGTGAACAAAGAGAAATTTATGGCAGAGGTCGAAATTCCCAACGGCAAAGATGCGCACAGATTGCTCCTGGTGAGCGAAGACCGCATAAAGACCATGCTTCCTATCAACTATGATGCAGAGCTTTTGGAAATCAAAACCGAAACCAAAGATAAAATATATGCTCCTATCAAAAAAGGTGATGTGCTCGGAAAAACTACCGTGTATTATGACGGCAAAAAATGCGGCGAAGTGAATCTGCTTGCATATTCTGAAATTGAAAAGAGCACCATTGTATATATTGGCAAAAAGCTTTCACTTGTTTTTGCATCGGTATATTTTAAACTGATTGTAGGCATATTTATCATTGCATTTGTATATAAGCTTTTAGATAACAGAAAGAAAGCTAAAAGGAAGAAAAAATGATTATATTACACAGTGATTTAAATAATTTTTATGCATCTGTGGAAACTGTATTGAACCCCTCACTCAAAAATGAATATCTGGCTGTGTGCGGAAGTGAAGAAGACCGACACGGAATTGTGCTTGCCAAAAACGAAAAAGCAAAAAAATGCGGAGTAGTGACGGGAGAACCCATCTGGAAAGCCAGAGCAAAGTGCCCGTCACTAATTATTGTGCCCCCTCATTTTGAAAAATACCAACAGTACAGTAAGGCAGTCAAAAAGATATACATGGATTATACAGATAAAATAGAATCATTTGGCCTGGATGAGTGCTGGCTTGATGTGACAGATAGTGTGAGGCTCTTTGGCGACGGCGAGACAATTGCACACACTATAAAAGAAAGGGTAAAATCCGAAACGGGATTGACCGTGAGCGTGGGGGTGTCGTTCAACAAGACTTTTGCCAAGCTTGGAAGCGACATGAAAAAGCCCGATGCCGTGAC
>JAFYUA010000023.1 GCA_017549745.1 Clostridia bacterium
CAATGCTCATTTGCCCCAAAAGAAGGCTGCACCTGTTTCCAACGGTCACAAAGTTGCTGTTGTAGGATCGGGTCCTGCGGGGCTTGCTTGCGCAGGTGACCTTGCCAAAAGAGGCTATAGCGTCACAGTTTTTGAGGCTCTTCACACCCCGGGTGGCGTGCTTGTGTATGGTATTCCGGAGTTCAGACTCCCCAAATCAATAGTTGCCAAAGAGATTGAGTCTCTTTGTGAGCTTGGTGTCACAATTGCCACCAACACTGTCATTGGCAAAACCTTCTCTGTGGATGAACTCATGGGTGAACAAGGCTTCGAAGCGGTTTTCATCGGTTCAGGAGCAGGTCTGCCCAAGTTTATGAATATTCCCGGCATAAATCTCAAAGGTGTATATTCAGCCAATGAATTTCTCACTCGCGTCAACCTTATGAAAGCTTATTTGCCGGATAGCGATACCCCTGTCCAAAAGGCGTCGCGTGTTGTTGTGGTTGGCGGCGGTAATGTTGCTATGGATGCAGCACGATGTGCCAAACGACTCGGTGCTGATGAGGTTACGGTTGTGTACCGTCGTTCTCTCGATGAGCTTCCCGCCCGCAAGGAAGAAGTGGAGCATGCAATGGAGGAGGGGATAACATTCAAGCTTCTCACAAATCCTGTTGCTGTTTTGGGTGATGATGAAGGCTTTGTACGCTCTATCCAATGCATCGAGATGCAGCTTGGTGAGCCTGATGCTACAGGCCGAAGGCGCCCTGTAGAAAAAGAAGGAAGCGAATTTGAAATCAAGTGCGACAGTGTCATAATGTCTATAGGCACTTCGCCCAATCCTCTCATAAAATCTACCACCGAGGGTCTCGATACCCACTCCTGGGGTGGTATTGTGGCTGATGACAAAAGCGGCAAAACATCAAAAGATGGCGTGTTTGCAGGCGGAGATGCAGTGACAGGTGCTGCCACTGTGATTCTTGCAATGGGTGCTGGCAAAAATGCCGCACAGGCAATTGACGAGTATATTAAAAGCAAAGATAAATAAAAAAATAACGGCGTACAATCCAAGTTGTATCGCCGTTATTCTTTTATATTGCGCATTATAATATTTCTGACAAAAGCAGATACCCTATTATAATCAGCAAAACAGGGTCGTTATCATCACTGTCATAGAGCAAAAACAAAAGCACACCAATCAGAATAAGGTCATCAATATCAAGTGAACTTCCCAAAAATCCTTTTCCTTTTGAAGATATTTCAATTTGATTGTTGGGTTCATCGCAATGTGAATTTTCCTGGATTTCATATGTATTTTGCATGTTGCTTTTTGGCACTATGATTTCGCCCACATCATTTTTCACTCTTGCAGAGCCGTATCCGTCATAATATCTTCTATACATAATCCACCTCACAAATCTTTAAAAATCGATGTAAGCTGAGTAAGCTTGAGCATTTTCACTGCTTTGTCAATATTTGAAACTCTGGACTCTTTCATGTATGGTCTGAGTGCATTGAGCAGATTAATTCTTTTGTCGCCGCCGCTGTTGATTCTGGATACTGCATTTTTGATAGTTGCCACAAATTCATCTTCTCCTGATGATATGTCAGAGCCGTTGTCACTACTCGCTGTGCTGCCCAAAAGGGAGCCAAACATATTCATTGCCTCTGGGTTAGACAACAACGATTTCAATTTTTCACTTAATTCCTCGGCCATATTCATTCTCCTCCTATTTTAAAAAGCTATTTATTTTTTTGAGCAGAGAGGGATTCTGGACTATCATATTAATCAAATCATCATCGCTCACACTTTTCAGCTTGTCAGCAACATTTCCCAATCCCATCTGGCGCAGCTTTGCCATGGCAGCGTTTCTGTCTATAGTGCCAAGGCGCTTTCTTATATCGCTCTCACCCAAAACAGGACCACTTGTTGAAATTCCACCGTTTTCTTTTATGAGTTTTCTTATGATATCATCACTATTGTCATATTTCACGAGGCATCATCCTTTCTAAAATAATATATGCACAAGTTTTTCAGTTTGTGCCATTATAAACGCATATTTTGGATATACTATTTTCAGGAGATGATGTTATGTGTGGAATAGTCGGTTATGTGGGCGATAAAGAGGCTGCGCCGATACTTGTTGCAGGTCTTTGCAATCTTCAATACAGAGGATATGATTCGGCAGGAGTTGCGCTTTGCTCAGCTGATGGAGTGAGAACACTAAAATGTGTCGGAAGTCCTGAAAACCTAATTCCAAAACTTGCATCATGCGCAGTTTGTTCAGCGCTATGCGGTGTGGGGACTACCCGCTGGGCTACACATGGCAAACCTGATGTTGTAAATGCACATCCGCATTCATGTGGCAGATTTCATGTTGTACACAATGGAATTATCGAAAACGAGAAAGCTCTAAAAGAGGAATATTTTCCAAACACAGAATTCCTCAGCCAGACCGACACCGAGGTAATCGCGCGTTTGCTTCAGAAATTTTGTGAAAATAACACTTCAATATGTGAAGCCATACAACGCCTGGTAGGTGTGCTTCGCGGTTCGTATGCACTTGGCATTGTAGATGGCGAGCGGCCCGATGTTTTGTATGCTGTCAAAAATAAATCACCGCTGCTCATAGGGTGCGGTGAAGGGTTCAATATGCTTGGAAGCGATACGGTTGCCATGATTTCTCACACTGATAAATTTTATGAAATATGCGACAGAGAATATGCAGTGATAACGGCTGATGATTTCAAAATTTATTCTTCAAACGGCAAAGAGGTGCGCAGAGAGGCTTTTGTTGTTGCGTGTGATATATCAGATTGCACCAAGGGGGACTATGCCCATTTTATGTTGAAAGAAATTGAAGAACAACCTCGGGTCATTCGTCAGATTCTTTCTTGTTATTGCGATGAAACTGGCAAAGTTAATATAGATAATGAAATAATTGGCAAGCTCACTCACTCAGACAGAATATACATCATAGCAAGCGGCACAAGCTATAATGCAGGCCTGGTGGGGAAGTACTATTTCGAAAAAATTTGCTCAAAGCCTGTTGATGTTTGTATGGCAGGCGAATTTGCATATAATATGCCACCTATTAGTCAATCACCTGTTTTTATATTTGTATCACAAAGTGGCGAAACGGCGGATTGTATTTCGGTTTTGTCCAAAATCAAAGAACTGGGTTTTGCTTCTGTAGCAATAACTAATTGTGAAGTGTCTACCATCTTTCGCGAAGCGGACCACACTCTGCTCATTCATGCAGGAAGAGAGATTGCAGTTGCATCCACAAAATCATATACTGCGCAAGTAGCAGTTTTTGCCCTGCTTGCATCGGCTTTGAACGAAAAATATTCAAAGCTTATAGCCAAAGATTTGTCTTTAGCTGCTGATGCAATGGAAAAAGCATGCAGCAGGAAAGAAGAATATCGCGAAGTTGCACATGAATATCTTTTGAATCAGCAAAGCTGCTTTTATATAGGGCGAGGTATTGATTATTATGCGTGTCTTGAAGCAGCACTCAAACTCAAAGAAATTGCATATATTCATACAGGTGGCTATGCAGCGAGTGAACTCAAGCATGGCAGCATAGCACTCATCGAGCAGGGCACACCCGTGTTTGCATTGTCTACACAAAAAATCACATCGCTTCATATGCTAAGCAACATCGAAGAGGTAAAGGCAAGAGGAGGAAAGGTTTTGTGCATATCATCATGCCAAAGTGATGACGAAGATTGCCTTAGTATCGAATGTGCAGCTGAACTGTTGTCTCCGCTTGTGTCAGTCATACCTGCTCAGTATTTTGCATATTATGCAGCTTTGGAGCGTGGCTGTGATATTGACCGCCCCCGAAATCTTGCAAAAGCAGTAACAGTAGAATAAAGCCCGTGCATATCTGTTGGTTTTATGCGCATAAAACCAACAGATGCACATTAAACAATTTGAAAATCAGTGCATTTTGGTGAAAATACCTATTGCGTTTTTTTTGCATATGATGTATAATTATGCAAAACAAATTGCTTGCCAAGATATTATATTTGAAAATATTAAAGGAGACATAATCATGAAGCATCTTATTAGTCTGTATGATTGCACAACTGAAGAAATACATAACATCTTAAAGCTTGCAATCAAATTAAAGCAGGAAAATAAAGCAGGAATACCACACCATATTTTAAAAGGTAAATCCCTGGGTATGATATTTACCAAATCTTCAACCCGCACTCGTGTTTCCTTTGAAGTTGGTATGTATCAGCTTGGCGGTCAGGCTCTTTTTCTCTCGGGCAATGACATTCAGCTTGGCAGGGGAGAGTCCATCTATGACACAGCCAATGTACTTTCGCGCTATCTTGATGGCATAATGATTCGCACATTTGACCATCAGGATGTCATCGATTTGGCAAATTACGGTCAGATAAGCATCATCAATGGTCTTACCGACTATCTCCATCCTTGCCAGATTCTCGCCGATTTGCAGACAATCTACGAGCACAAAGGAAAGCTTGAAGGTCTCAAGCTTTGCTATGTGGGCGACGGTAACAATATTTCAAATTCACTTTTGCATGGCTGCACCAAGGTGGGCATGAATATTGCAGTTGCATCTCCAAAAGGCTATGAATGCGACGCTGAGTGCATAGCTCATGCCAAAGAGACAGCCGCCAAAACAGGCTGCACAGTTCTTATGACCGAAGACCCCGTCGAAGCGGCAAAAGGTGCCGATATTGTGGTTACCGACACCTGGGTAAGCATGGGTCAGGAAAGCGACAAAGAAGAAAAGGTTAAAATATTTATGCC
>JAFYUA010000188.1 GCA_017549745.1 Clostridia bacterium
AATCAGGAATATTAACTCCTATGTTATCTCCGGGGTCAAACCCAGTGATGGGATGCTTCATAGTTGCTCTGAGATATCCCTCTTTTGTAGCTTTTCTCACGCTGCGTCTTGCAGCTTCCTCCAAAGCAGTGATACCGCCCTCAAGTCTGCAATCGTTGCCTACCTTGAAATAAAAGATTGGCCAGCCGGTGTCTACGCAAAGAGGATTTTCCCTTATTGCCGACTTATTCATGCTTTCAAGCGTTGCCGAAAGCCCTCTTGCAGCCTGAGGAGAAGTCTCATTTTTAATCGCCTTTTCAAAAGCTTCTTTGACATCATCGGATATAACAGTTGCACCTCTTTTAATTGTGTCAAACAAAACTTTTTCATATAAATCAGTTTTTATCATAGCTTTTCCTCACTTTCAAACCATCAAGTCCGCAAGAGGCATATGCTGCTGGCACCCGTATATGTCAACATCGTCTATGGCACCACTCACTGTTTTTCGGGGAAAAGTAATTTTGAGTGAATTTGCTCTTTCAAATGAAATAATGCTAACAGCTGATTCATCTATATTATAAGCTTTTGCCACAGCTACCGTAGTCAGATTATCTTTTACATACTGCAAAGTTTCAACAGAATCAAAAATCAAATCAAAGGTTATATACAGAGGACCCGCGTTTTTGCTTCTGAGAATTTTTGTATATTCTATAAGCCTTTTCATTTTCCTACCTCCATAATCATGGTTTCTGATGTTTCAGAAAACGAATCTACACATACAAGATGAAAAACAGAGAACTCATAAACCTCACCAACATGAATATCGGAAGGCGAAAACGGAAAAGCAAGGTTGCCTGCAGTGGACTTTCTGCCGTCAAAATCGCAATGCAGACAGCGGCTGCGGGCAAGTGAACAAACTGTATCAGCAATATCCTTTGTTTTTCCTACAACATCTATTATTATCCCAAGTGAATTTCCGCCTCCGCCTACTCTTTTGAACATGAGGATATAATCTGATTTATTTATGGAAGCCGGAATATTATTTGCCACAAATTCAGCCACTGTAGTGAAAATTTCATCGATGTGCTCTATAGTGTCAAAATCATTTATACAACATGGTGAAATTGTGCGATAACCCGAGCATTTAACGCCCTCCAGCTTGAGAGTTTTTTTGTGAGCATCGATAAACTTTGACCCTTGCACTCTTACAGTGCGCTCATCCTTTTGTATAAATTCAGATTCCGAAAGATCGGCTGTGCCGTCAGGCTCGAAAATAAGATACGGATTTGTCTGTTCATAAAGTGTATGTGCTCTGACTCTGTCTACTGTGCATCGTCTGTTGGGATTGGCAGGACAAAGTTCAAAATAATCGTCATACATATACCCCTGCATCACATCGGCAGCAGCAACTGGCTCTGCACACATCGATCCGCACTCCATGATTTTTGCCATGTGAAAGCTAAGACCGCGGTCATAGCCTTGATATATGCAAGGAGCCGCATATATTGCCGTGTCGCACGCGCGTCCGCACAAAATCACATCAACATTTTGTTTGAGTAATTCTATGATAGGCTCTACACCTATCTGACTAACTATAGTTTTGCTGTCATACACATCTTGCTTTGTGATAGGAAATGTTTCACTCATGTTGACTATCTTGCCGCTATCGAGCTTATCTATAACATAACCGACAGATACATCACTGTAGACAACTCCCATTTTAAAACTCAAGTTATTTTCCGAAGCAAACTCAAGTATTATATCCTTAACCCAATTGGTATGAACTCTGCTGCCTGCGCCGCCTGCACTTCCTATAATAAACGGGGATCCAGCTTTCAGAGCCAGTGGCAATGCCAGAGCCAAATCGCGTTTTACCGCGCTTCGGTCTGTAAATGATTTGCCACTTCCAAGATAATATGGGCCGGGGTCTGTTGAACCTGCATCAACACCTACATAGTCTACCTTTTCGGAAAAGGCTATGCGCAATGCCTCTTCGCTATAACCATATCCCAGCATTCCTGTTAATGCTAATATTTTCATACAATCACTGCCTTTCAAATTTATTATAAAGATGCATTATTCGCTTTTGAATTGCAAATTCAAAAAAACATTATGCATTTTATTTTAAAACAAAGTGTTTTGGTAAAAAAATATTGCATTTTATAAAATTAAAATGCTATAATTGTACAGGGTGATAACATGTACACGAGAAAGATTGTATTATCAGCATTCAATCACGACATAGAAAATTTTCATTTTGAAAGGGGCACTCTTTCTGCCGAAGAACTCAGTGCACACACACATGACTTTTTTCAAATAATATATTGCCGTCAGGGCTCTTTGTCACACTCTGTAAATTCTGATAGTGCAAAGCTTTTCAGGGGTGATATTTCCCTAATACCACCTGACACACTTCATCATATTACCGCGTGTGATAAAAACACCATCATTGTAAAAATATCATTTACGCTTGATTTTATTGCAAAACATTGCGAACCTCTTGAGATGAGCAGCAATTTTCTTAAAACTCTCATCAAGCATAAAATACTTCCCAAAATTTCACCTATGTCTGAAGATATCTATCTTTTTGAAAGCACCGCGGGAAAAATACGAATTGAAAGTGAAAATCAAAGACCTGGGCGCGAAGAAATAATCCGTTCATGCTTGGTAACACTAATCACTGTTATTGCACGAATGTATATTTGGAACGAAGGCAGTGTTATCACACCATTTGACAGCAAACAACAACGAATCAACAACTGTATTGCTTTCATAGACTCCCACCTATCTGAACATATATCACTTGACATGATATCAAAAATGGCTGCAATGTCGGTGCCGACTTTTTGCGTCATGTTCAAATCAACAACGGGGGTTTCGTTTAAAGACTATCTGAACAAAAAACGAATAGAAAAAGCCAAGAGTCTTTTGTCTTGCGGTGATGGTATTACCGAATCTGCCTACACCTGCGGCTACAACGACTTCAGCACTTTTTACAGAAACTTCATAAAATACACCGATGTTACGCCAAGTGAATTTCAAAAACTATATTCCAGGAAAAACAACTGCTAAACAACCATTGAACACTGCTGTGCACTATGCTATAATGCACAGTGGGTGATAAAAATGACAACAAAAATATTTAACGGACAAATAATTCTTGAAAACGAAAGCAAAAAATGCAATCTGTATTTTGAAGATGGAAAAATCACTGCCATAACAGATGATGACCTGCCATTTGACAAATGCATTGATGCAAAGGGCTGCTTTGTGTCGCCTGGATTTGTGGACATTCACAATCACGGCGGTGCAGGGTTTGAATATGTAGATGCCACAAAAGAGGCGATTGTGGAGGCGTCAAACATACATGCTCTCCATGGTGCCACCACTATCTTTCCGTCACTTGCAGCTCACAGCTTAAGCGAAATGACCGAGGCACTTGACGCGCTTGACAAATTCAAAGACGATGAAGAAATCATTGCAAATCTTGCAGGAGTGCACCTTGAGGGGCCATATTTCTCCCCTGCTCAGTGCGGCGGACAGGAAGCCGACCAACTCAGAAAACCTGACCCCAAAGAGTATATGCACATGATTGAAAAGTATGGCGACCTCATCAAGCGATGGAGCTATGCCCCTGAGCTTGACAAAGAGCTGAATTTTCTGAATGTACTGAGCCAAAACGACATAATTGCTGCAGCGGGACACACTGACGCCAAATATGATGACATGAAAAAAGCCTATGACCACGGTTGCAAGCTCATAACCCATCTATATTCATGCACCTCTACCATCACAAGAGAACAAGGATTCAGGAATCTTGGCG
>JAFYUA010000189.1 GCA_017549745.1 Clostridia bacterium
GCGTTCGTCCTGAGCCAGGATCAAACTCTCAATAAAAATTCGATCAGACCGTAGTCTGAAAAGTTCTTATTAAAGTTTGTTAGCTCATAAAAAAACACTAACTTAATTCACTGAATTTAAAGCATTTCGCTTCAACTCAAATTCTCTTTTCGAGAACCTCTTATACTGTTCATTTTTCAAAGATCAATTTGTTTCTGCCGTTTGGCGTCAACTTGTTTATGATAACATACTTTGAAGCTTTTGTCAACACTTTTTTTGAAATTTTTTAAAAAAGTTTTTTCGCAGCTCATTTATGCCATCAAAAAGCACCCTCATCGAGTGTGCTCTAATAATATACCATCTGTCAAAGAAAAAGTCAATGTGCATTTTTGACATAAAAAATGCTATAAAACCTGATGTTTTATAGCATTTACTCATCAACGAGTATATTCTGTGAGCTTTTCTTTGTTGTTTTCAAGAATTTTGCGTTCAAATCGCCTTTTGAACGACACAAAGCTCGTTTCGTCTTCGCCCACTGCCGTGACAAGCACCGAGCAAAGCCCCAAAAGATTTGCCCCGAGCATATCGGTGAAAAGCTGGTCACCCACAAGAGCAGTCTCATCAGTTGTCACTTTCATTTCATTCATGACCTTTTTGAGATACTTTTTGCGAGGCTTGAGCGCCTTGCCGTAATATGGCACGCCGAGCTCTTTGCAAAATGAATCCACTCTTTCTATGGAATTGTTTGAAACAATTGCATACTTTATGTCCCATTTGTCCAGCAGAGCAAAATATTCGAGCACATTTTCGGGCGGTGTGGGCTCGGTGTGAGCAACCAAAGTGTTATCGATATCAAAAATAACGGCTTTGATTGCACGCTCGGTATAAAATTTTTCGTCGAGCACCGCCACATTTTTGACGGTGTAGTCGGGAAGCAATTTTTTTATCATAATATCATTCCTACAAGTATCAATCCTACAAAAAAGGCGACCGTCGGTCGCCTGATTTGATTAATTTAATTTTGAAATTTTATCTAACCGTTAATCAAGATAATTTGGGAAGGCAAAACTGCCATTAGTAAAGTGCAGCCAAAGGCCGCAAAATATTATATAATTATTTGTATGAACGCTTTCTTGCTGCTTCGGATTTCTTTTTGCGTCTTACGCTGGGTTTTTCGTAATGTTCTCTTTTTCTGATTTCGGATAAAACTCCTGCTTTCTGACAAGATCTCTTGAATCTGCGAAGTGCACTGTCCAAAGACTCATTATCTTTTAATCTGATTTCTGCCATTTAAGTTCCCTCCCTCCGTTACTGCTGTCATGTTAGAAACACATAACGGGTTTAGACAAAATTACACTGTAATATTATACACACAAAATCACGGCTTGTCAAGCATTATTTTGGACAAACTTAAATTTTGTGTTCTGTAGCCGTCGGCTAGTCTTTGGCATCAGCCTGGAGGCCAGCCTATGTTGCGGCCTGCAAGCACATGAAAATGCAGATGTCCTACCGTCTGACCGCCATCTGCGCCGCAATTGTTTACCACACGATAGCCGCCGTCGGCAAAGCCCATCTCGCGGGCAAGCTTTGCCACAGTTGCAAAAATATGAGCCACAATCCCTGCGTTTGCATCAGAAAGCTCCAATGCAGAAGAAATATGCTCCTTGGGTATCACCAGAAAATGAACAGGCGCTTGAGGGTCAATATCATTGAAGGCATATATTTTGTCATCTTCATACACTTTTTGTGAAGGAATTTCACCATTTATGATTTTGCAAAACAAACAATCCGTCATAATAAGTTATCTCCTTATTTTATCTGCTGGCTGAGCACTTCGATAGCTGCAGACAGTGCCGCATCAATGCCGCTTGCATCGCTGCCGCCTGCCTGAGCGCTTTCGGGCTTACCGCCGCCCGAGCCGCCCACATGAGCTGCTATCTCTTTGACGAGCATGCCGCAATGAGCACCTTTGGCAACCGCAGCCTTGTCGGCTGCAGTGATGAGCATTACCTTGCCGCCAAACTCTGTAGCCATCACGCACACAACATCGGTGTATTCATCTTTGAGGCTATCATTCATCTTGCGCACGGTGTTCACATCGGCGCCCTTGAACGAGCCAGCCAGAATCGTGGTGCCATTTATAACCTTTGCGTTTTTCTTGATATCGTCTATGCCGCCTGATGCAAGCTTGGATTTCATGGCTTCGATTTCTTTCTGCATTGCTTTCACTTCGCTCTGAAGAGCAGCGAGCTTTGAAAGCATATCGGCAGGAGTGGATTTGAGCATTGCAGCAGCCTTGGCAATTGTTTCTTCTTTTTCGTTGAAGCTGTCGAGCACATTAAGCCCTGTGATGGCTTCAATTCTTCTTACGCCTGCAGCAGCCGATGTCTCAGATACTATTTTCATGATGCCTATGTTGGAAGTGTTATTCACATGAGTGCCGCCGCAAAGCTCGGTGCTGAAATCACCCATTCTCACAACTCTTACCACATCACCATATTTTTCACCAAAGAGAGCCATTGCACCGAGAGCTCTTGCCTCGTCGATGGGCATTTGGCTGCATTCAACGCTCAGGGCGTTATATATTTCATTGTTGACAATCTTTTCTACCTGGTCTATCTGCTCTTTGGTGAGAGCTTCAAAGTGAGAAAAGTCAAAGCGAAGTCTCTCAGGGTCAACATATGAGCCTGCCTGCTGAACATGGTCACCAAGAACAGTTTTGAGAGCCTTTTGGAGAAGATGGGTTGCAGAGTGATTGCGCGCTATTGCACTTCTGCGGCAGTTGCACACTTCACATTCCACACTGTCACCCACCGAAATCATGCCGGATTCAACTGTGCAGATGTGCATTATCTGACCGTTGCCAACCTTTTTGGTGTCATTTACTTTTACGGTTGCACCCTGTGATTTGATATGGCCCTTGTCACCAACCTGACCGCCGCTTTCTCCATAGAAAGGAGTCTTGTCCAAAATGATAACAACATTGCCGTTGTCGGCGGTTGCCATGTTGCAAAATTCGCCATCGGCACCTATTGCTTTGACAACTGCAGTGTCACAAAGGGTTTCATAGCCTGTGAACACGCTCTTTTCAAGGTCGGTTATCTTCTTTTTGAATTCGTCCTTTTCCCAGCCGGCGTCGTCCATCTCGCCTCTGCCCTCTCTGGCTTTCTTCTTCTGAGCCTGCATGCATTCTTCGTATTCTTCGATGTTCACATTGAGGCTCTTTTCTTCGAGGATTTCCAAAGTGAGGTCAAGCGGGAAACCAAAGGTATCATAAAGCTTGAATGCTTTTGCACCCGAAAGCTGAACTTCGTCATTTTTTTGCAGCTCGTCTATATAGCCTGCGAGGATACTCAGACCATCATTGATGGTTTCATTAAAGCGGATTTCTTCAAGCTCGATTACCTTTTTGATGTATGCTTTTTTCTCAACAAGCTCGGGGTATGCATTTTTGTTTTCTTCAATCACAGTGTCACACACTTTATAGAGGAAGGGCTCGTCCACGCCAAGAAGCTTGCCATGACGGGCAGCATGACGCAGAAGTCTTCTGAGCACATAGCCTCTGCCCTCGTTGCTTATCTGCACACCGTCACCAATCATAAAGGTGGTGGAACGGATATGATCGGTGATAACACGAAGTGACACATCGTTCTTTGCGTCAGCGCCATAGGTGGCACCTGTGATTTCACTGATTTTGAGCATGATATTGCGCACGGTGTCTACTTCAAAAAGATTGTTCACGCCCTGCATGATGCAGGCAATACGCTCAAGACCCATGCCTGTGTCGATGTTGGGGTGAGAGAGGCGGTTGTAGTTGCCGTCTTCATCTTTATCAAACTGAGTGAACACAAGGTTCCAAAATTCCACAAAGCGGTCACATTCACAGCCTACCTTGCAATCGGGGCTGCCGCAACCGTGCTCCTCGCCACGGTCAAAATAGAGCTCAGAGCAAGGGCCGCAAGGACCTGTGCCTATCTCCCAGAAGTTGTCCTCCTTGCCCATGCGCACAATGCGCTCGGGGTCTACGCCAACTTCCTTGGTCCAGATGTCGAAAGCTTCGTCATCATCTTCATATATAGTTACCCAGAGCTTGTCTGTGGGAAGCTCGAGCACTTTGGTCACAAACTCCCATGCCCATGCAGTTGCCTCGTGTTTGAAATAGTCACCAAACGAAAAGTTGCCAAGCATTTCAAAATAGGTGCCATGGCGTGCAGTCTTGCCGACTCTTTCGATGTCGGGAGTTCTTATGCATTTCTGACAGGTGGTCACTCTTTTGCGCGGAGGCTCAAGCTCGCCCTTGAAGTAAGGCTTGAGAGGAGCCATGCCCGCATTTATAAGCA
>JAFYUA010000024.1 GCA_017549745.1 Clostridia bacterium
ACATTGAACCTCCTACATTCGTAGAACTTACTGTTACAGAAACAGAACCCGGCTTCAAGGGTGACACATCCACAGGTGCTACCAAGCCCGCTACTTTGGAAACAGGCGCTACAATCATGGTTCCCCTCTTTGTTGACCAGGGTGACTTTATCAGAGTAGACACCAGAACCGGTGAATACATGGAAAGAGTATAATATCATTTATCTTTGTGCTTTGGCACACCGAAAGGAACGGTTAAACCAATATGGAAAATATATCAAACCAGCTTTCTTATCTCAAAGGTCTCATCGACGGCATCAAGGTTGACCCCGAATCTGACTATGGCAGAATTTTTGAGGGTATCCTCAATGTGCTTGACGAAATCAACGATTCCATCGATGATATCATGGAATATCACGACGAGCTTGCCGACCAGGTAGACCTCATCGACGAAGACCTCTCGGTTATCGAAGAAGAACTTTCTGACGAAGACGATTTCGATGATGACGATGATTTTGAATATTACGAAATCGATTGCCCCAAATGCGGAGCAAATGTGTGTCTTGATGAAGACTTTTTCGACACCGACAATCCGGTTACATGCCCCGAATGCGGCGAAGAATTTGACATAGAATTTGAATGTGACTGTGACGGCGATTGCGATTGCTGCAGTGATTGCGAATAAGCAAAAACTCAAAAGGCTGTAAAAAATCATATGATTTTTTACAGCCTTTTTTTATCTTGGATAATAAAACCACCTGCTATGCAGGTGGGAATGTACGGACTTTAGTGTCAGTCTTGACAAAAAAACACCGTTTTGATACTTTAAATGAGACTACCAATCGCATTCGAAATATCAAAACGGGAGGACATTAGAGATGAATAACAAGTCTAATGACACATATAGTCTATCACACACAAGTTGGAGATGTCAATATCACATAGTGTTTGCGCCTAAATATCGAAGAAAAGAAATATACGGAAAGTTAAAAAAGGATATTGGAGCGATATTAAGAGAACTGTGCGAGCGCAAACATGTACATATTATAGAAGCACATGCAATGCCAGACCATATACATATGCTTGTGGAAATCCCTCCAAATCAAAGAGTGAGTGATTTCATGGGATATCTAAAAGGGAAAAGTACAATGATAATCTTCGAAAGATATTCGAATTTGAAATATAAATATGGGAATCGTCACTTTTGGTGCAGAGGCTACTATGTTAGTACAGTAGGTGGCAATAAACAAGGTATTGCAAAATATATACGAGAACAAGAAAAAGAAGACATGATCTATGATCAAATAACATTTAAGGAGTACACTGATCCATTTAAGAATCAGTAGTACTCCTTGAGAGCGAATGCGATAGGTAGCTTTAGCTCACGGCGTACCTCTTCAGAGGTCGCCTGTAAGATGCCCTTTTAGGGCTGTTATAAAACCACCGGCTTTGCCGGTGTGATATTTATTTGAGAGTTTTTTAACTTTTTTTGCCTAAGAGGTAGAAAAGTTTTGCGATGTGTGGTACAATATGTATAAGTATACAATCACAAAAGAGGTGAACCTGTAGTGGTTTCCAAAATAAATTCAGCAGCAGTGTTTGGTCTTGACGGATATATAATAACAGTGGAGGCGGATATGTTTTCCTCGCTCCCAGGGGTAGACATAGTAGGTCTTGCCGACACGGCGGTGAAAGAATCAAAAGAGCGCGTGAAATCCGCCATAAAAAATAGCGGCTTTGCCATGCCTCAAAAGCGAATGGTCATAAACCTTGCACCTGCCAGCACCAAAAAGAACGGTGCCTATCTTGACCTGCCAATCACGCTTGCAGTGCTTTCGGCATCGGGTCAGCTTGTGTCGAGTTGCATTGGTGAATATATGATAGTGGGCGAGCTTGCTCTCGATGGCACAATCCGCTCGGTATCGGGTGTGCTCCCCATGGTCCTTGAAGCTCGCCGCGTGGGCATCACCAAGATAATTGTGCCCAAAAAAAATGCCTTTGAAGCCGCGGTGGCTATAGATTGCGAGGTTTATGGTGCAAGCTGTCTTTCGGAGGTTGTTGCGCACCTCGGCGGTGAAAGAAGCATGGAACGCACTGTGGTAGACACTGACTCTATCTTTGCGCCGTCAGAAAACTTTGAATTCGATTTTGCCGATGTAAAGGGGCAGGAGAGTGCCAAAAGAGCGTTGGAGGTGGCGGCAGCAGGTGCACACAATTGCCTCATGATAGGCTCTCCGGGTTCGGGCAAAACCATGCTTGCCAAAAGGCTGCCTTCTATTTTGCCTGACCTTTCATTTGAAGAAGCACTCGAAGTCACCAAGATTTATTCCATTGCAGGCAAGCTCCCTGCCAACACTCCACTCATTACCGAGCGCCCGTTTCGCTGCCCTCATCACACTGTGTCTGGCGCAAGCATCACAGGCGGTGGCTCAATTCCCAAGCCCGGCGAGATAAGCCTTGCCCACAGGGGTGTTTTGTTTCTTGATGAATTTCCCGAATTTCGCAAAGACACCATCGAAGCCATGCGCCAGCCTCTTGAGGATGGCAGCCTCACAGTGTCAAGAGTTGCGGGCAGCGCCACATTTCCGTCGAGTGCCATGCTCATTGCAAGCATGAACCCTTGTCAGTGTGGCTATTTTGGCGATAGCTCCCGCGAATGCAACTGCACACCGCTTTCTATTCAAAAATACATAGGCAAAATTTCGGGGCCGATGCTCGATCGCTTTGATATTCAGATTCAGGTGAGCGCCGTGCGCTATGAAGATTTGGCTTCGCGCGGCGGGGGAGAGAGCTCAAAGGTCATAAAAGAGAGGGTTGCAAAAGCCCGCGCCATTCAGCTCGAGCGCTATCGCGACATGGGCATATATTCCAATTCTCAGCTTTCGGCTGCTGCAATAGAAGAATTTTGCCGTATAGATGATACAAGCCGTATGCTTTTGAGAGATGTGTTCAACAAGCTCGGCCTCTCTGCCAGAGCGCACTCGCGCATTCTCAAGGTTGCGCGCACAATTGCCGACCTTGACGGCGCTGCAGACATCACGGCTTCTCACATAGCCGAAGCAATACGATATCGCAGTCTTGACAGTAAGTTCTGGTACAAATAACCTCGGAGGATAAATGAAATGTATAAAACCATCAACAAACTTTTGAATGTCATATTGTGCATAGTTATTCCGTATGCGCTGGTATCATTTGCCATACGCCACTATGGGCTCGGCATGGGACTTGGCGTTATCATCCTTGTGTGCATAGCACTGTTTTTGTATCTTAAGCCCAAAATCTACACCGTAATTGGCAGAAGAAAATATTTCAGCGACCACGATGAAGGCTTCAGATGGCTCGAAAAGGCGTATGCCACAGGCAAAATGGCGCCACAGCAAGCTCTCATTTATGCCTATCTGCTCATAAGAGACGGTCACATTGACAAGGCAGAAAGGCTCATCACATCAGTTCTTCACCAGAAAGAAAAAGACCTTACCAAGCAGAACATTCTGGCAGCTGACCTCAACATGGCAATTATCAAATGGAAGAAAAATGACCTCAAGGGCGCAATCGAAAAAATGGAATATGTGTACTCAACAGGCTATCGTTCCACAGTGCACTATGGCACTCTCGGAATTTTTTATATTCTCAACAATCAGCTTGAACGCGCCGAACAGTTCTGCCTTGAGGCATATGATTACAACAGCGGCGACGCAAGCATAAGAGACAATCTCGGTCTGGTATATATCAAAAAAGGTGATTACCAAAAGGCAGAGGAAATATATGCATCACTTTTTGAGGAAACCGAGCCGAATTTCATTGAGGCTTTTTATAACTATGGCATGGTCCTTGAACACAAGGGCGACTACAAAGCCGCTTCAGACTATTACCAAAAGGCTCTGGGCTGTCCCGAAAAGTATCTTTCCACAGTGAAAATGGCTCAGGTTGATATTGCACTTTCGCGTGTAGAACAGTTGTTATAATTTTTTAAGGTTGATGCAGATGAAATATCTATATTTTGATTGTTTTGCGGCTTTCTCGCCCTCTATGGCGGCTGGAGCGCTCATCGATATGGGCGCAAAGCCCCAATTGTTTGAAAAAATTGCATCTTTTTTTCCTGAAATCACTCTGAGTGCAAGTGCGGTGACGAGAGGTGCAATGGAAGCAACTTTGGTCGAGGCAGTTGTGCCAAATCATGAAGAGATTTGTGATGAAAAATCTCTTGTTGCACTTTGTGACAGGCTCGAGGTAAGCGAGCGCACCAAATCGCGCCTTGCTTCTTTTGTGCACACAAAGGCAGAAGCACGCGCTATAGACCCTTTGCAGGCAGAGTTCTTTGTGGCACACGAGCTCGGCGACCTTGCCATGGCGGCATATGTTTTTGAGAGTATGGAACAGCTTGGGGCAGACAAGGTGCTCGTATCAAGGCTTTTTTGCACCGACGCTCATGCTTTTGATGGCAGTGGATTTGTGCCGCTGACCAAGGGGGAGACGAGGTATATATGCAAAAAATATAACCTTCCTCTGTCAACATCATCAATGCAAGCAGAGCTTGTCACCGAGGGCGGAGCAGCCCTTTTAGCTGTTTTGGGCGCAGAGACTGTTGCCACACCACGGGGCAGCACCATCAAAGTTGGCTATGGTGCGGGAGCTTGCGAGCTTGAAAGCGTGCCCAACATCGTGAGGGCAGTGTATGGCGAAGATGATGGCAGCGAGGCATTGTTTGAAGCTGAGGCTGCTTTGGGTGATATTTTTGCCGAATTTGCTTGTATGGAGGCTTAGATGAAAAGAGTTACAATCAACAAAAACGATGCAGGGCAAAGACTCGACAAATTTCTTTTTAAGTTTTTTGCATCAATTCCTGCATCGATGGTCTATAAAGGAATACGCAAAAAGAGAATAAAGGTCAACGGCAAAAAAAGCGAGATTGGCTACATGCTCTGTGAGGGCGATGTGCTGGAGCTATACATCAATGACGAGTTTTTTGAATCACCCAAGGGTGACGAAGCTTTCAAAACACTTGTTCCAAAGCTCAGTGTGGTGTATGAAGATGACAATATTTTGCTTGCTGACAAAGCCTCTGGCATCAGTGTGCATGATGACGAGACCGAAAAGGTCAACACCCTCATCAACCACATAAAAGCCTATCTTTTTCAAAAAGGGGAATATAATCCCGACGAAGAAAATTCTTTTGCGCCAGCGCTTTGCAACCGCATTGACCGCAATACATCGGGCATAGTGATTGCCGCCAAAAATGCAGTGGCACTCAGGATTATGAACGAAAAAATCAAGAACCGCGAAATCGAAAAGTTCTATCTTTGCCTGGTGCAAGGGCGTTTGAAAGACAAAGAGAAAACACTCAAATCTTATATGGTGAAAAATGAAGCGCAAAACAGGGTCTATGTGCATGATAGCCCCATAGACGGCGGCAAGACCGCCATTACCCGCTATCGCGTGCTTGCCGAGGGCGAGCTTACCTCTCTTTTGGAGGTTGAGCTTATGACGGGAAGAACGCATCAGATAAGAGCGCACCTTGCCTCAATCGGTCACCCTCTTGCAGGGGACGGCAAATATGGCACAAATGAATTTAACAAAAAAATAGGCATGAAGCATCAGGCGCTATATTCATACAAATTGAAATTCAAGTTTTCAGACGAAAATGAACTTTCGTATCTGAACGGAAAATCTTTTGAAGTGAAAGAAGTTCCGTTTGCCTCACACATAAAATAGTAGAAACAGACCCATGCAATTTTTTGATTGGGTCTGTTTTGCTTTAATCATACATAAAAACCATTATTTTGCAGATAACAAAAATAAAAAGTAACCAAAAAAACTGCTTTAATTTCAGGATAATTAGGTTTATTTGTAAATTTTGACAAATCTTTCAAAAAAAAGAGGAAAAAAGGGGATTATATAGAATAAGGTAAATATGGCGTAAGTTGGACATTGTTTATTTTTTTATCAATGTCGTCAGAATAAAAATATTGTGTGAAAGGAGGATACAAAATGTCAAATGCATTCATATGTCTTGTAGGTATGGGCACAGTTTTTGTAGGTCTCATATGCATCATCATCCTTTGCAAGCTCATGAGTCTTATTTGCGGTCTCTTGCCCGAAAAAGAGGCTGAAGCCAAAGTCGCTCCCGCAAGAAGCTCTGCAAATGCCGCTCCCATTGCCAACAAGCAGGAGATTGTGGCAGCTGCTTGTGCAGCAATTGCCGAAGACCTCGGCACCGATGTGAAAAACATCAGAGTAGTATCATTCAAAAAAGCGTAATGTGTAAACTAAAAATCAAGAGAGGTAAAATATCATGAAAAACTATAAAGTTAATGTTAACGGTACAGAATATGTAATTTCAATCGAACTCATCAGCGAAGAAGAAGCTGCAAGCGCAAAGGCTGCTCCCGCTCCCGCCGCAAGCCCTGCCGCTGCAGGCGAAGGCGCTGAGGTTGTAGCTCCCATGCAGGGCACAATTTTGGCAGTGAATGTAAAAGACGGTGACGCTGTTAAAAAAGGCGATGTTCTCTTCATCCTCGAAGCTATGAAGATGGAAAACGAAATCATGGCAGCAGCTGATGGTGTTATCACCTCCGTATGTGTTCAGAAAGGTGCTTCCGTAGCAAACGGCACTGTTCTTTGCACACTCAAATAATTTTTAATCATACAAATTATAATCGGAGGAAATTAAAATGAAAAACAAAATTATTTCCGTCCTTGCTCTCGTTCTCATGCTCACTATGAGCCTTGGCACCTGCTTTGCAGCAGATGCTCCTGCCAAGGGGGAAGCACAGGATTATGCACTTTTCATCAAATCATCAAACTTTGATGAACAAGCCGGCAAGCTCAGTCTTGTTGTTGCCAACAAAGAGCTTGAAGATGTTGCCGGTGAGGTTGTTTTCGCATTTGAAAACACTCAGAACCTTTTTGTAGTAGATGCCCAGAATCAGGCTCCCCAGGTGAGTGAAATCATCGAGATTCCCGCTGGCGGCGAAGCAGAGTTTGAGTATGATGTAATTGCAGCTATGGATGGCGACAAAAACCCTGCTCTCACATTCTTCTGCGGCTATCAGTATGCATCACTTTCATCACTTCTTCTCACAAGTCCTGATTTCATTCAGATAGAAGAAAAAGATGTGCTCAATGTTGAAGCTTCATCAAAGCTCGATGCTATCATCAACTTCCTTAAGCAGACAGGTTTTTCAATGACCGATTGGAAATCACTTGTTATGATTATCATCTCATGTGTACTTTTCTATCTTGCTATTGTAAAGAAATTCGAGCCCCTTTTGCTTCTTCCTATCGCATTTGGTATGCTTCTCACCAACCTCATGGGCTCCGAGGTATTCCACGAAGAGCTTTTTGCAGGCGGCCATGTTCACTGGAACCTTTTCGGTGCATCCAATGCCATCACACCCGGTCTTATAGACATTCTCTATCTTGGTGTTAAGCTCGGCATCTATCCCTGCCTTATCTTCGTTGGCGTTGGTGCTATGACGGACTTTGGTCCTCTTATTGCCAACCCCAAGAGCCTTCTTCTCGGTGCTGCAGCTCAGGTTGGTATCTTTGCCACATATATTGGCGCTTATTACCTCGGCTTTACTCCTGCTGAAGCAGGTTCCATAGGCATCATCGGCGGTGCCGACGGTCCCACAGCTATTTTCGTTACATCAAAGCTCGCACCCCATCTTTTAGGACCCATCGCGGTTGCGGCTTATTCCTACATGGCGCTCGTTCCTGTTATTCAGCCTCCTATAATGAAGCTTCTCACCACAAAGGAAGAACGCCAGATAGAAATGAAAGCTCTCAGAGTTGTTTCTCAGAAAGAGAAGATTATCTTCCCCATAGTTGTTACAATCTTTGTTGCACTCCTCGTTCCCTCAGCTGCTCCCCTCGTTGGCTGCCTCATGCTTGGTAACCTCCTCAAGGAATGCGGCGTATGTGAGAGACTTTCCAAAACTGTTCAGAACGAACTCATGAACATTGTCACAATCTTCCTTGGTGTATCAGTTGGCGCCACAGCCACAGCCAACACCTTCCTCAGCCTCCAGACCATCAAGATTATCGTTATGGGCGTTGTTGCATTTGGTGTTGCCACAGCAGGCGGCGTGCTTCTTGCCAAGTTCATGAACCTGTTCCTCAAAAACAAAATCAATCCTCTTATCGGCTCAGCCGGTGTGTCTGCAGTGCCTATGGCAGCGCGTGTATCTCAGAAAGTGGGTCAGGAAGAAAACCCTGGCAACTTCCTCCTCATGCACGCTATGGGCCCCAATGTTGCAGGTGTAATCGGCAGTGCAATTGCAGCAGGCGCACTCATTGCAATGCTTGCTAAATAATAAGGAGAGAAAATATGTCTAAATTATTTATCACAGATACCATTCTTCGTGATGCCCATCAGTCTCAGGCTGCCACCCGCATGAAAATTGAAGACATGATTCCTGCACTCAAAGACCTTGACGATGTAGGCTATTGGTCAGTAGAATGCTGGGGCGGTGCTACCTTTGATTCTTGCATGAGATTTTTGAACGAAGACCCATGGGAAAGACTTCGCACCATCAAAAAACATATGCCCAAGACAAAGCTCCAGATGCTTTTCCGCGGTCAGAATATCCTTGGCTACAAGCACTATGCCGATGATGTTGTAGAAGCATTTTGCAAAAAATCTATCGAAAACGGTATAGATGTTGTCAGAGTGTTTGACGCTCTCAACGACCCCCGCAACCTCGAAGCTGCCATCAAATTTGTCAAAGAATACGGCGGTATGTGTGAAGCTGCCATCAGCTACACCACCAGCCCTGTTCACAACGAAGACTATTTCGTGAAGCTTGCATGTCAGCTCGAAAAAATGGGCGCCGACACCATCTGTATCAAAGACATGGCAAACCTTTTGTTGCCTTATGATGCATACAGCCTTGTTAAAAAGCTCAAAGAAAATGTGAGCGTGCCGATTCATCTGCACACTCACAACACAGCCGGCACAGGCGATATGACCAATCTCATGGCTGCTCAGGCAGGTGTTGATATTGTGGACTGTGCTCTGTCACCTTTGGCAAACGGCACCAGCAACCCATCTACTGAATCTATGGTTGCCACAATGAAAGGTACCGACCGCGACACAGGTCTTGACCTCGAAGTTCTCAGCCGTGCAGCTAAGCACTTCCGCGGTATTGCAGCCGAGCTCAAAGAAAGAGGCAGCCTTGACCCCAAGGTACTCAATGTTGATGCCAACACACTCCTTTATCAGGTTCCCGGCGGTATGCTCTCCAACCTTATCTCTCAGCTCAAGCAGAACAATGCAGAGGATAAGTACTATGAAGTGCTTGCCGAAGTGCCGAGAGTAAGAAAAGATTTTGGTTATCCTCCGCTTGTAACTCCCACCAGCCAGATTGTGGGTACTCAGGCAGTTCTCAATGTTCTTTCGGGCGAAAGATACAAGATGATCACCAAAGAATCCAAGGGTCTGCTTCGTGGTGAATACGGTCAGCTCCCCGCTGAAGTAAACGAAGAAGTGAGAAAGAAAGCAATCGGTGATGACGAAGTTATCACAGTGAGACCTGCCGACCTTCTCCAGCCCGAGCTTGAAAAATACAAAGAAGAAGCAGGCGACCTCATCAAATGTGAAGAAGATGTGCTCAGCTATGCTCTCTTCCCACAGGTTGCACGCACCTTCCTTGAAGGCCGCAACAATCCTGCTCCCAAGGCAGAGGCTGGCGCTTCTGACGAGGTAAGAACAATCTATGTTCAGGATTTGTCCTGATTGATGTATTTAGTGAAAAGGCAAATTATTTTGCCTTTTCACTTTTTCGCTATTTAAAGATATAGCAGAATCCGGAGGAAAAAATGAAAGATTATTTAGTAAGAGCTGTCAGTGAAGATGGCACGCTCAGAGCCTTTGGCTGCATCAGCACCCAAAGTGTTGAGGTGGCAAGAGGCTATCACAACACATCCCCCGTTGCCACTGCCGCAC
>JAFYUA010000190.1 GCA_017549745.1 Clostridia bacterium
GCTCCACAGGGCAATGGTCAGAGCCTGTTATGTCGGTGTGGATTTTGGCATCGGCGAGCTTGTCTTTCAAATCCTCCGATGCAAGGAAATAGTCAATTCTCCACCCTGCGTTACGGCTGCGAGCATTGAAGCGATATGACCACCACGAATAGATGTCGGTCATGTCGGGATAAAAATGCCTGAATGTATCGATGAAGCCTGCGGATTTGAGTGCGCGGAATTTGTCTCGCTCTTCATTGGTGAAGCCAGCGCTATGCGTGTTGGCTTTGGGGTTTTTGAGGTCTATCTCCTCTGCTGCCACATTAAGGTCACCACACACGATTACGCTCTTTTGCTCCTTGAGAGAGCACAGATATTCTTTGAATGCATCCTCCCACTCCATGCGATAGTCAAGCCTTTTGAGTTCATTTTGGGAGTTGGGTGTGTACACACATACAAAATAAAATTTTTCAAATTCGAGGGTGATTACTCTCCCCTCTTTGTCATGCTCTTCAATTCCTATGCCATAGCACACGCTCACAGGCTCCGCTTTTGAAAATACTGCCGTGCCCGAATAGCCTTTCTTTTCGGCATAGTTCCAATATTGATGATAGCCTTTGGTGTCAAGCTCTATCTGCCCTGCCTGAAGCTTGGTCTCCTGCAGGCAGAAAACATCGGCATCGAGAGCTTCAAAGGCCTCCATGAAATTTTTGCCCACTATGGCTCTGAGACCGTTTACATTCCATGATATGAATTTCATATGCAAGCTCCTTTATTTTTTGATTCGGTTGATTGCGCAAATAAGCGCCTTTACTGATGCGTTGATAATATCCTCATCGGTGCCCGCACCCCAGCAAAATCTGCCGTCATCACTCACAAGACCGATGTATGCGGCAGCTTTTGATGTAGAGCCTGTTTCGAGAGAGTGCTCCTCGTACACTTCGAGCCTGAAATCGGCAAGGAATTTGTCGCGCAGAGCATTGACAACGGAGTCAAGACGACCATTACCAATCGCGGTATATTCACATTTTTTGCCCTTGTGATACACACTCACTGTAGCCTGAATGCCGCTGCCTGACTGAACATAGTGAACACTGTCAAATGCAAGCGGATTGGCAATATTGAGGTGGTTTTTGGTGAAGATATTGTACACTTCTTCGGGTTTGAGTTCTTTGTGGGTCTTATCGGAAATATCCTTGACCTCATAGCCAAAGCTTTCTCTCATGCGTGCAGGAAGCACATAGCCATATTTGGTCTGGAGAATGTAGCCTATGCCGCCCTTGCCCGACTGACTGTTGATGCGGATGACATCGCCTTCATATCTCCTGCCGATGTCGTGCGGGTCGATGGGCAGATAAGGCACAGACCAATGGTCGGGTTCATTTTCTACCCTATAGTGCATACCCTTTGCAATAGCATCCTGATGCGAGCCTGAAAATGCCGCAAACACCAGCGCACCGCCATATGGCTGGCGTGGTGCAACCTTCATGTCGGTCAAGCGCTCAAAGGTTTTGACGGCTTCGGGCATGTCGGAAAAATCAAGGTGGGGGTCTATGCCATGGGAATACATGTTGAGGGCGAGGGTGATGATATCCACATTGCCTGTGCGCTCACCGTTGCCAAAGAGTGTGCCCTCTATGCGGTCGGCACCAGCAAGCAGGCCAAGCTCGGCATCGGCAACGCCGCAGCCTCTGTCATTGTGGGGGTGAAGCGACACGATGACATCGTCACGATATTTGAGATTGTGGCACATATATTCCACCTGAGAGGCGTACACATGGGGCAGCGACATTTCCACTGTGACGGGCAGATTGATGATGACCTTGTTGTCAGGTGACGGACAAAGCACATCAAGCACTGCATTGCACACCTCGAGTGCATATTCGGGTTCGGCGCCTGTGAAGCTTTCGGGACTATATTCATAACGGAAATTGCCCTCGGTGCGGTCGGCATATTTTTTGATGAGCTTAGCTCCGCTTATGGCAAGCTTTTTGATTTCAGCTTTGCTTTTGGCAAAAACCTGCTCCCTCTGAGCAACCGAAACAGAATTATAAAAATGGACAATGGCCTTGCCCGCCCCTTTGAGTGCCTCAAAGGTCTTTTTGATGATGTGCTCTCTTGCCTGAGTGAGCACCTGCACTGTGACATCATCGGGAATAAGGTTGCGGTCGATGAGAGCGCGCAAAAATTCATATTCGGTCTGAGATGCGGCCGGAAAGCCCACTTCTATCTCCTTAAATCCTATTTTGACCAAAAAATTAAAATATTCTATTTTTTCTTCTAAAGTCATGGGCACGACAAGCGCCTGATTGCCATCGCGCAAATCTACGCTGCACCAGATGGGTGCCTTGTCGACATACTCTTTTTCCACCCAAGAATTACACCTTTGGGGCGGAAGATAGTATCCCTTGGAATATTTGGATATGTTTTGCATAACATTCATCTCCTCTTTTTTTGGGGGGATTAAAAAACAAAATGCTCCCGTCTCTTTTTAGAGACGAGAGCATGGCTCACGCGGTACCACTCTAATTCACATATAATGTGCACTCTATAGATACGCACCTCAAAGGGTGTTATATCCTCCCTGATATGACGGTTGGGCTCCGTCCTCACCTACTGAAAGGACTGTTCGGCAAGGCAACTCCGAGGCGAGTTCGGCAAATTGCGGTAATCGTTTTGCACCACACAACGACTCTCTTGATACCACATATATTGCTTACTATTCCTCATCAAAGTCTTTGAAATATTGAATTTACTGAGATTATAACAGAAAAACTTACAAAATGCAAGAGTTTTGTTGAAATTTATTGCAATTGTGCAGAAGAAGCGGCATTTTCAATCAAAGCTTCGCCCGACGATGGAATCTGAGATTCATCAATCTGCTCAATCTGCTTTTCGGCAGGGTTGACACTCTCAATATATTGGATGGAGAAAAGCGTGCAAAGCCACTGACCGAGAGTGAAAAGCACACATATGGGCACCATGATTATGAGAAACAGCTTTATGCCATGCCAGTCATAGTGCTCAGAAAAGCCAATAGCCACAACGGGAGTAAGGAATATTGCAAGGATAACCAGTTCAACTGCTATGAGCAAAAGCACATCGCCTGCACCTGAAAAATCACCATCAGCAAAGGAGGACGTGAGCACACACATGAAAATGAGCACAAAGAAATAATAAAACATTGCCACTATGCGCTTAAAGGTAGAACCCGAGCGAAATCCGGGAACTGCAAAACGACTGTATTTTTTGTTTGGATTTATATTGGTGTTGAGAACTCTCATTATGTATCACCTCGTGAGTTATTTTAACATATGACAACCAAAAATTCAATTAAAATATCTTTGCTTTTTCAAAAAATTTCACAAGGATTAAACCTATGATGAGACCTGCCAACCCCTGCATACCGTTTGCAGGAATATTCACCAAAGATGGTGCAAAGCCATACATAAAGCCTTCAAACACAAAGTATCCGCCAATCATTGCAACCTCTGCCAGAGCGCCTCCAATGATTCTTGAAAGAGGGCTACTGAGCTTGGTGTGCATTCCCTTAAAGCAAAAATGTGCTATGATTGCCATAATGCCTTTGATTACAAAGGTGGCAGGAGCATATATAACATAGCCTGAGAATACATCGGCAAGGGCAGAGCCTATGCCTGCAGCGGCAAAGCCGTAGCCTGGTGACAAAAGCCAGCCTGCAAGGAGCACGATGCAATCGCCAAGGTTTAGGTAGCCTTTTAGCGGAGAGGGTATTTTGATTATCATTGTGGCTACGCAGCAAAGCGCCGCAAGCATTGAAGCAATGACAATTTTTCTTGTGTTTGTTTTCATATCGAAAAACTCCTTTACAAAAAATTATTGATGCAGATACAAAAAAACGGATTTCGCATTGAAATCCGTATTTTTGAATGGACCATCAGGGGCTCGAACCCGGGACACCCTGATTAAGAGTCAGGTGCTCTACCAACTGAGCTAATGGTCCGCATTTTTTAATTACTATTGTAATCAACATTGACTATTATACCCATTTTGTGATAAAATGTCAATAGCTTTTTTGTAAAAAAACAAATTTTAACATTATTGAATTAAATTAATAATATAATGCATTTTATTTTGGTCATATGTACCACAAAGAAGGTGAGTTTTTGATGAGTAAAACAGTGGGAATAGTGTGTGAATACAATCCGTTTCACTATGGGCACAGATATCACATAGAAAAGGCAAAAGAAATAAGCGGCGCTGACTCTTGCGTGTGCATTATGAGCGGCAGCATGGTGCAACGAGGTGAGCCTGCCATATATGACAAATGGCAAAGAGCCAAAATGGCAATAGACTATGGGGCTGACCTTGTAATTGAGCTGCCTGCCTATTACGCACTGCAATCGGCTGACAATTTTGCATATGGAGCAGTGGCAATGCTCGATAGTCTTGGCGTGGTTGACAATTTGTGCTTCGGGGCAGAAACCGATGACATAGAGCTTCTCACCAAAGCCGCAAGCCTTATAGCAAATCCCACAGAGGAATATCAAAACGCAATAAGCTCTAAAATCGACTCAGGATGCAGCTACCCCGAAGCGTGTGAATATGCTTTGCGAAAGAGCATTGATATCACAGAGGATGAATTCTTCTCACCAAACAATACCCTCGGCATCTGCTACATTGCCGCGCTCAAGAGGCTTAATTCAGCTATAGAGCCATTATGCATAAAGCGCTCAAATGACTATCATTCATCAGCATCATCTGATGGCTTCATGAGTGCATCTGCCATACGAGCCATGATTGCATCAGGCAAGGAATACCAAAGTTTTGCACCCGATTATTCTGCTTTTTCCTCTTACTCACTCTCAAATGCCGACAGCTACATTCTCGGATTTTTCCGAAATGCTGCTGCCGAAAGCTTAGCTGATGTGAAAGGCTATGAAGATGGGCTTGCAAACAGAGTCATATCCGCCTCAAAAAAAGCCTGCACATCAGATGAGATGTATGCCATGTGCACAACCAAAAGATACACCCTGCATCGCATCAGGCGATTTTGCGCCTGTGCAATGCTTGGCATAAGAGGCGAGCACGAGCCAGGCTATGCGCGCATATTGGGTCTTGACAAAAAAGGAAGTGCACTTATCAAGCAAATCAAAAAGCTCTCTCCCCTGACCCTTGTGACAAAAGCTGCAGACTTTGAAGGAAATGCGATGTATGATATGGACATACGCGCCACAGATTTTGCCTCTCTTTGTGCAGACGATACAGCCGAAAGATATTGCGGAAAGGATTTTCTAAAGTCACCTTATGTAAGCAAAAGATGACAATCATAAAACCCCCTTTGAGATTCATATAATCTCATGAAGGGGGTTTTTGTATGTGGCAAAATGTGAGCTTTGAAAAAGGGTATGAAATCCTGTTTGAATATAAATATGATGACGATATTTTCTGCATAAAATGCCGCTTGAATCAGGCAAAATTTGACGGCGGGATTGTGTATGCATGCCGTGAAAGTGAAAGGCTTTCGCTCGGCACTTTAAAAAAAGACGAATTTGCGCTGAATCTCGAAAAATCATATCCCGTGTCATTTTTGCGCTCGCAGGGCATAGAGCCCGAAGCGCTCACTCACTTTGCAATACAATCACAAAGCGGTGATGAATTGACATCTTCCCCACTCAAATCAACCGACCCTGCCATAGAAAGAGCCGAGAAGATTCTGGAATCGATGAGCTCATCTCCCAGCCCCGATGCCGCCGAGGCTCACATAAATCTGGTGCACAAAAGTGCCCAAGCGCTAAGCAAAGAGAAACTGCCGTTTCTGACAGAATTTACATGGCACAGAGTGGATGATATAAAGCAGACATTTTCTCTCTCTGCCATAGAACACATAGTGTTCACGCCTGCATTTATGCAAAGCTTTGTGAGAAGCGGATGCTGGCTTTTGGGAACGGGTGATGAAAAAAATGTGTTTGCAATGTGCATAGCAACCGATTCATCATTTCCAAATCCCATGCAAAATGCGCTTGATTGCTGCAGCACCTTTGCAACAGAAAATGCACTGTATTGCGTGATTGGCATTGGTCTGTATGATGACGGGCAATATTTTTGCAGGCTATAGAATCACACCGCCGCCAATCACATAGTCGCCGTCATACAAAACAACCGACTGACCCTTAGCGATGGCACGCTGAGGCGCGTCAAATTCTATGTGAACGCTATTCTCCCCTGTGGCATACACAGTGCAGGGAGCTTCTTTGGCACTGTAGCGGATTTTTGCCGATGTAGCGAGCTTGTCGGGCGGATTGTCAAAAGATATCCAGTTGAAGCTGCCTGCATCGAGCGAGCTTGAGAATAGCTCTTCATCTCTGGCAAGGACCACCTCGTTTGCAGATGTGTTTTTGCCTTTTACATACATCTTCTCGCCAAAGGCACAGCCAAGGCCTTTTCGCTGACCTATGGTGTAATTAATAAGCCCCGAATGAGTGCCTATTACATTGCCGCTTGTGTCCACAAAATTGCCGCAGGGGTATTCTCTGCCTGTGAAGCTTTTTATCACCGAGGCATAGTCACCATCGGGCACAAAGCAAATGTCCTGACTGTCTTTTTTGCGTGCATTGACAAAGCCTCTCTCTTCGGCTATGGCTCTTATGTCTGCTTTGGTCAGCTCACCCAGAGGAAACACAGTGTGGGCAAGCTGATGCTGCGTGAGATTGTAGAGAACATAGCTCTGGTCTTTTGACGGGTCAATGCCCTTTTTGAGATAATAGCGGTCGCCAGAATATTCTATGTTGGCATAGTGCCCTGTTGCAATGAGGTCTATGCCCAGCTTTTGCGCCTCAGATAAGAAGCGGTCAAATTTGAGGTGACGGTTACATTCTATGCACGGATTGGGTGTGGCTCCGTTTTCGTATGCCGAGATGAATGAATCGATGACACATGATTTGAATTCATCTCTCAAATCAAACACATGAAAATCAATGTCGAGCTTGTCACACACTGTGTGTGCATCGTCAATATCGGCAAGTGGGGCTTCGCTTTTGTCAAAAAGGCGCATAATGGCACCCGAACACAAAAAGCCCTCACATTTCATAATATATGCCGCAACGCTGGAATCAACGCCGCCACTCATGGCTACAAGTACTTTTGGATTCATGTTACCTCCGTTGTGGTCACTGGAATAATTCTGTGGATAGATAGCGATCACCTGTGTCGGGCAAAAGCGCCACTATGTTTTTGCCGTTGTTTTCAGGTCTCGCTGCAAGGCTGACAGCCGCACAAAGTGCAGCACCTGATGAAATGCCCACGAGGATGCCCTCTTTGGTGCCCATCATGCGTGCGTATTTGTAGGCATCATCGGCAGTGACGGTGATTATCTCGTCATATACACTTGTGTCTAAAACCTCGGGCACAAAATTTGCCCCTATGCCCTGAATTTTGTGTGCTCCCACTTTGCCCTGAGAAAGCAGCGGTGATGCTTCGGGCTCCACGGCTACCACGCGCACATCGGGATTTTTGCCTTTGAGATACTGCC